>NZ_JBFUBY010000006.1:0-32988 GCF_056405515.1 Polaromonas sp. P1_G2 | reverse complement strand
GAGCGCAGCGCGCCGAAGCCGCTGTGCATTTCAGCGCAGACGCTACGCGCCCGGGCGCGCGCCTTCACGTCTTGCGGCCAGAGCTTTTTCTCGGGAAAACGTTCGGCCAGGTATTCGGCGATGGCCAGCGTGTCCCACACAACAAAACCTCCGTCGTCCAGCGCCGGCACCCGGCCGGTCGGGTTCACGCCGCCGATTTTTTCCTTGAAGCTTGAATTGGCGTCGAAGGAGTCGAAGCGCAGCTTGATTTCTTCAAAGGGAATTCCGGCCTGCTTGAGCAGCACCCAGGGGCGCATGGACCAGGAAGAGTAGTTTTTGTTGCCGATGTAGAGCTTGAGCATGGGATCCCCGTCCGCTGGTGATGAAGGTCAAAATGAAACGACTTGCGATGCTACAACCCCGCCCGCGCGCCATTGATGCAAAAAAACCGCAAAATTGATGCTGTACAACCCCACCCCCGTCCAGGCTCACTGCGTGTAGCCTGTTCCCCCCTCGAGGGGGCGGCGCCTGCGGCCCGGCAGAGCCGGTTCCGCGGCCCCCGCTGGTTGGGCTTGCAGAACCCTTCAACCGCGTGGGGCCTGCTCCACCATGAGGCTCAGAACCTTCCCGCCGTCTTGCGCTTGGCCGTGAGCCCGCTGCGCAGGCCTTGCTCGCCCAGGTAGGAAGGCCCGATGGCTTCCAGCGATGCCGGCTGTATGCCCAGCGCCTGAAGGCCGGGCAGCTTGCCGGTGGCGACGTTGTCGCTGGCCATGGCGTCAAGGTTGTCGCGGCTGAGCATGGGCTCGCCGGGGGCCAGTTCCATGAGGCGTGCCTGCAGGCGGCCCAGCGCGGCGGGCAGCGCGACCACCGGCCGGCCCTTGCCGCCGTTCACGCCGGCGTAGCGGCCCGCCAGTCCCATGAGCTGCCGCAGCGTGAACACGTCGGGGCCGCAGGCTTCGTAAATCTGTCCCACGGTGTCGGCATCCTGCAGGCAGTGCACGATGGCCTGCGCCACGTCCTCCACCCACACGGGCTGCAAGCGCGCATCGGCGGCGGCCAGCGGAATCACCGGGAACAGCCGCTGCAGCCGCGCGAAGGTGTTGAGGAATTTGTCCTCGGTGCCGAAGATCACGCTGGGCCGCAGCACGGTCACGTCCAGCCCGGTGCTCAGCATCACGGCCTCGCCGCGCGCCTTGCTGCGCTGGTACATGGACGGCGAGCCGGGCGAAGCGCCCAGCGCGCTGATGTGGACGATGCGCCGCAGCCCGC
Organism: Polaromonas sp. P1_G2; assembly: GCF_056405515.1. Lineage (NCBI taxonomy): Bacteria > Pseudomonadati > Pseudomonadota > Betaproteobacteria > Burkholderiales > Comamonadaceae > Polaromonas > Polaromonas sp. P1_G2. The sequence continues at coordinate 31,740 of NZ_JBFUBY010000006.1, read as the reverse complement.
TGGCTTCGCAGGCGCGGGCCAGTTCCAGCGGCAACTGCACATGCGCCTTGTCGAACGCGGCTTGCGAGCCGTTCAGGATAGCGACCAGGTTGACGACGGCGTCGTGGCCGGCCAGCAGCGGTGCCAGCGAACTGCTGTCGTGGGCGTCGGCTTCTATCACATCGACCAGCGGCAGCATCTGCAGGTGGCGTGCGTTGCTTTGCCGCCGCGTGACGACGGTGACGCGGCACTGGCGTTGCGCGAGTTTTTCACAGACATGGCGCCCGACAAAGCCGGTGCCGCCCAGGAGCAGGATTTTGTTCATAGGCCCTAATTTAGCGCTTTTGCCGCGCCTTGCCGCCGGTGAAATGCTTCGCAAGCCATTTCGGTGCCGCAGTTAAAGCGGAATGCGGGTTGGGCGCTATCAATTAGATAGCGGCGGAGGCCCTCCGCGGAATCCGGTCTTGGCCTACACGCGCCGGCGGGCGCTGTCCGCATACTTTCCGGATGAATATCTTTGAAGCACTGCGAACCAGCCACGACACCCAGCGCGCCCTGGCCGACCACCTGATCAAGACACAAGGCGACAGCCCGGACCGCGATTCCCTTTTCAAGGAGCTCCGGCGTGAGCTGGCGGCGCACGCGGCGGCTGAGGAGCGATTTTTTTATGTCCCGCTGATCGCCCACGACATGACGCAGGAGCCTTCGCGGCACGGCATCGCGGAGCACCACCAGATGGACAAGCTGGTGGAGACGCTGGCGGGCACCGACTTCAGTTCGCCGGGCTGGCTGGCCACGGCGAAAGAGCTGCACCACAAGATCCATCACCACCTTGAAGACGAAGAGCAGGGAATTTTCCAGCTCGCGGGCAAGGTGCTCAGCGAGGCCGAGAAACTCTCGCTGGCCAAGGGTTACGAAGGGGAGTTCGTTTCGCAGCGCACCAAGGACTAAGCAGGCCCGGCCTATGGCTTGTCCGTGTGGGTGCCTTCATCGGGCTTGAGCAGCGGCTCGGGTTTTTCCATCAGCCGCACCAGCCTCGGCACCACCGCCAGGATTCCCAGCGCCAGCAAGGTGCTAAGGACCGCCGTCGCTTCGCGTCCCATGCCGGCCGCCACGCCTATGGCCGCGGTCAGCCAGATGCCGGCGGCTGTCGTCAGGCCTTTGACCTGTTCTTCGTCGTCGCTGTGGCCCTTGATGTGGCCTTTGAGGATGGCGCCCGCGCCCAGGAAGCCAACACCGGCGATGATGCCTTGAATCACACGGCTCAGGTCGGCGCTCAGCATGCCGGTTTGCGCCGACACCAGCACAAACATCGCGGCGCCCATGGCCACCAGCATGTGGGTGCGCACACCGGCGGCCTTGCCCTTTTGTTCGCGTTCCATGCCCAGCAGGCCGCCCAGCAAGGCCGCCAGCACCAGGCGCAGCATGACGCGAGTGGCCTGTTCGGCATCGGGCAAATCCGAGAACTCCGAGGCGATGGTTTCGCCGATCTGCTGCCACCAGCTGGACGCCATGCGGACTCCTTTTCACGTGTTTGGTTTGTGGATGGGTGTCCTGTCCAATGTACCGTTTACACCTCGCGGCGTCAGCAGAAGCCCTGCCTGCCTTCAGGGATGGATTTTTTCCCCGCGCTGCAGCATGCCGAAAAACAGCGCGAGCCGGCGTTCGCGTGTCTCGGCTTTCTTGGCGGTCTGAAGCCTGAACAGGATGGCGAAGCGGTTGCGTGAATCGAGAGATTCAAAAAAGGCCCTGGCCTTGGGTTTTTTGGCCAGCAGGGCGGCCAGGTCGTCGGGCACGGTGATCTTGCTTTGCCCATCGTAGGCGGCGTCCCAGCGGCCGTCGGCTTTGGCGCGCTCGACCTCGGCCAGGCCCGCGGGCTGCATCCGGCCCGACGCGATCAGCGCCATGGCTTTGTCGCAATTGATCTTGGACCAGGTGCTGCGTGCGCGGCGCGGCGTGAACTTCTGCAGAAAGAACTGCGCGTCCAGTGCGTTGCGCTGGCCGTCTATCCAGCCCTGGCAGAGGGCTTCTTCCAGCGCCTCGGCATGGGTGGTGGAGGCGATGCCGGAATCCTTCTTGGCGATCTTCAGCCAGATGCCGGCGCTGCCCGCATGGTGTTTTTTCAGCCAGGTAGCCCAGCTCTTCGTGGTTTTGCAGTGGAGCGTGGCGAGGGTGTCGGGTGAGGCGGGCATGCGGCATTGTGCGCGACATGCTCGCTTCGCGACAAGCCCATGAAAAAACCGCCCTGAGGCGGTTTTCGAGGGCTGAGGAACGGCGCTTAGTGCGTGATGTAGTCCGACACCACTTTCCAGCGCGCATCCTGCAGCAGCGACAGGCGCGACTGGTTGTTGCCCAGGCGTTTTTGCGGGCCGAACTTCGCTTCGGAGCTGCCGAAGATGTCGGCCGGGATCACCATGGTGTCCATGGCCTTGATGAAGCTGTCGGTCGACAGGTTGGCGCCGGCCTTCTGCGAGGCGCGGATAAAGGCGTCGACCACCGTGTAGCCGTAGACCGAGAACACGGTCGGGTCTTCGTTGAAGGCGGTCTTGTACTTGTTGGCCCAGAAGCGGATGGGTTGCGAGGCCTCGTCCAGGTAGGGGTTTTGCACCGTCATGGTCGCGTAGAGGCCGTCCATGGCCTTGCCGCCCAGCTTGTGGATCAGGTCGGTGTAGGCCGCGCTGGAGCCCAGGAAGACCGGGTTGTAGCCCAGCTTGCGCGCCGTGCCTATGCCGCCTATGGTTTCACGGATGATGGTGCCCAGCACCACCAGGTCGCATTCGGAGGCCTTGAGCTTGGCGACCTGCGACGAGAAGTCGGTGGCGCCGCGCTTGAAGGAGGTTTTCTCGACCATGGTCATGCCAATGGCCTTGAGGCCGTCGTCGGCGCCGCGCTGCACTTCCAGGCCGAACTCGTCGTCCTGGTACATGGAGCAGACCTTCTTGGCGTTCTTTTCCTTGACCAGTTTGGGCACGGCGGCCTTCATCTGGTCGTAGTAGGTGGCGGCGAAGGAATACTTGAGCTTGTGGAAGGGCTCGTACATCTCGCGGGCGGCCGTCACCGGGAAGAAGTTGATGACGTTTTTCTCGAACTGCACCGGCATGGCGGCCAGGTTCTGCGCCGTGCCCAGGTGGCCCACCATGGCGAAGATCTTGTCCTGGTTCACCAGTTTTTGCGCCGCCAGCACCGCTTTCTTGGGGTCGTAGCCCGAGTCTTCGACGATGAGCTTGATCTTGCGGCCGTTGATGCCGCCTTGCTCATTGAGTTCATCCACGCGCAGGGTCATGCCATTGCGTATCTGCTTGCCGAAGCCCGCCAGCGGCCCCGACAGGTCCTGGATGGAGCCCAGCGTGATTTCGGTTTTGCTGACGCCCTGGCTTTGCGCCCACGCAGGCGCGGCCGACAGGGCGGCGGCACAGGCCAGCGCGGAAAGGGCGGTGCTTGATGTCAGTTTCATGGTTTGTCTCCTTAAAGGTTCATGGTTCTTGTTCACTCGTTCGCGGTGCTTAGGGCTTATTCAGGAATAATTTGCACGTTTTGCCTGCCAGCTTCGGGCGATCTGCGGCGTTGCAAATCGCTTGTGTAGCTGGGCTACACGGCACGCCTTGCGCCTTGCATCTCATCCCGAATCTGTGGTCCAAACGCACAACTTACTCCTGAATGGGCCCTAGTACATGGCCTCGATGTGCGGGGCATATTTTTGTTCTACGAGCTTGCGCTTGAGCTTCATGGTCGGCGTGAGTTCTTCGTCCTCCGCCGTGAGCTGCGTGTCGAGCAGGAAAAATTTCTTGATCTGCTCGACCCGCGCAAATTTTTTGTTGACCCGGTCGATTTCCGACTGGATCAATTCTTGCACTTCGGCCGCCCGCGTCAAGCTGGCGTAATTACTGAAGGGTATGTCCGCATCCTGGGCGAATTTCTCGACGTTTTCCTGGTCGATCATGATGATGCAGGTGAGGTAGGGCCGCTTGTCGCCTATGACCACCGCGTCGGTGACGTAGGGCGAGAACTTGAGCTCGTTCTCGAGCTCGCTGGGCGTGACGTTCTTGCCGCCGGCCGTGATGATGATGTCCTTCATCCGGTCGGTGATCCTGAAATAGCCCTCCTCGTCCACCACGCCCACGTCACCGGTGTGCAGCCAGCCCTCCGTATCTATGGTTTCGGCGGTCTTTTCGGGCTGGTTCAGGTAGCCCATGAAGACGTTGGGACCCCGCACCAGGATTTCGCCGGTGGCCGGGTCCAGTCGCATTTCGTTGTAGCCGGCCGCCGGGCCTATGGAGCCGGGCTTCATGCGGCTGGCCGGCACGCCGCTGGCGGCGCCGCAGGTCTCCGTCATGCCCCAGACCTCCAGCATGGGAACGCCCAGCGCCATGTACCACTTGACCAGGTCAGGCGAAATCGGCGCCGCGCCCGTGACGCAAAAGCGCGCGCGGTGTATGCCGATGAGCTTGCGCGTGTTGTTGAGCGCCAGCCAGCGCGCCAGCGTGAACTGGAGCCTGAGCGCGGTGCCGACGGGCCGGCCCGCCAGCACGGTGTCGGCGATGCGCATGCCCACGCCTATGCTCCAGGCGTAGGCCGCCTGCTGCAGCCAGCTGGCTTCCTTGAGCGCGATCATCACGCCGGAATAGAACTTTTCCCACACGCGCGGCACGGCGGTGAACACGGTGGGCGCGATCTCGCGCACGTTCTCGGGAATGGTCTCGGGGTTTTCGACGAAGTTGAGTTTGGCGCCGGCGTACAGCGAAAAATACTCGCCGCCCATGCGCTCGGCGATATGGCACAGCGGCAAAAAGCACATGCGTTCGTCGTTTTCATCCTGTGCCACCAGCGTGTTGTAGCCGCGCGCGGTGAACACCAGGCCGTGCTGGCTGTGCATGGCGCCCTTGGGTTTGCCGGTGGTGCCCGAGGTGTAGACCAGGATGGCGAGGTCTTCGGGCCGGCACGCGGCGGCGCGTTCCTTGACCGCATCGGGATGGTCCGCCAGGTAAGCGCGGCCCAGCGCGCGAAGCGCGTCCAGGCTCATCACCCCCGGGTCGTCCAGCTCGCGCAGGCCTTCCATGTCGAACACGATCACCTGGCGCAGCAACGGCAGTTGCGGCCGGACTTCCAGCGCCTTGTCGAGCTGCTCGTCGTCCTCGACGAAGAGCAGCGTGGTGCGCGAGTCCTCACAGAGGTAGTGCACCTGCGAGGCGGCATCGGTCGGATAGATGCCGTTGCAGACGCCGCCGCAGCTCAGCACGGCGATGTCGGCCAGCACCCAGTCAACGATGGTGTTGGAGAGGATGGAGGCGCATTCGCCGCGCGCAAAACCCAGGCTCAGCAGCCCGGCCGCGATCTCGCGCACCGCATCGCCGGTCTGGGTCCAGCTCCAGCTGCGCCAGATGCCCAGCTTTTTCTGCCGCATCCAGGTCTTGTTGCCGCGCTGCGCCACCGCGTTCCAGAACACGGCGGGAATCGTGTCGCCCGGCATGACGATGGCATGTTCGGGCTTGATGTGGCTGAGGTCCCAGAGATTGCTCATTTCTATCTCCAGGTCTTTTTCTTTTTCCAGCGCCGCTCACCGCRCACGCCGTCTTCCTTCATGCCGAGGTAGAACTCCTTGATGTCGTCCTTCTCGCGCAGGCGGGCACAGGTGTCTTCCATCACGATGCGGCCGTTTTCGAGCACGTAACCGTAGTCCGACGCGTTGAGCGCCATGTTGGCGTTTTGCTCGACCAGCAGGATGGTGGTGCCGCGCTCGCGGTTGATGCGCACCACGATCTCAAAAATTTCCTTGGTGAGCTTGGGCGACAGGCCCAGGCTGGGCTCGTCGAGCAGGATCAGGTCGGGCGAGGCCATCAGCGCGCGCGAGATCGCCAGCATCTGCTGCTGGCCGCCCGAGAGCAGGCCGGCATCCTGCAGTGCGCGCTCCTTCAGGATCGGAAAGTAGCCGTAGACCGCTTCCATGTCCAGCGCCACGCCGTCGCGGTCCTTGCGGGTGTAGGCGCCCATCAGCAGGTTGTCACGCACGCTGAGCAGCGGGAACACCTCGCGGCCCTCGGGTACATGGCTCAGGCCCTGCTGCACGATGAAAGCCGGGTCCTGCGCCGTGATGTCCTGGCCCTTGAAGTCGATGGAGCCCTTGCGCGGGTCCAGGATGCCCGAGATGGTCTTGAGGATGGTGGACTTGCCGGCACCGTTGGAGCCCAGCACGGTGGCGATCTCGCTGCGCCGTACCTGCAGGCTCACGCCGCGTATGGCCTTGATCGGGCCGTAGGCGCTCTCGACGTTGAGCAGCTTGAGGACGGGCTGGTCGCTGACAGGCGGCGGTACCGCGCTCATGCTGACCTCCTGAGCGATGAAACTTCGTCGACCGAACCCAGGTAAGCCTCGATCACACCCGGGTCGTTCTGCACCTCGCGCGGTGTGCCCACGGCCAGCACCTCGCCCTGGTTCATCGCCAGCACGCGGTCGGAGACGCGCGAGACCAGGGACATGTCGTGTTCGACCATCAGCACGGTGATGCCCAGCTCGTGCTGGATGTCCTGTATCCAGAAGGCCATGTCGCCGGTTTCCTCCACGTTGAGGCCGGAAGATGGCTCGTCGAGCAGCAGCAGCCGCGGTTCGGTGCACAGCGCGCGCGCCAGTTCCACCACCTTGCGCACGCCGTAAGGCAGGCCCGCCACCATGGAGTCGCGATGGTGCTGCAGGTCGAGGAAGTCGATCACCTGTTCGGCCTTCTCGCGCGCCTGGAGTTCGGCGTCGCGCGCCCTGGCGGTGAAAAAGAGGTCGTGCAGCAGGCCGGTCTGCCTATGTGTGTGCCGGCCTATCAGCAGGTTGTGCAACACGGTGGCGTGCTCGAACAGCTCGATGTTCTGGAAGGTGCGCGCGATGCCCAGCGCGGCGATCCTGTGCGGCGGCTGGGCCGTGAGCTTTTCGCCGCGGTATTCGATCTCGCCGCTGGTCGGCGTGTAGATGCGGCTGATCAGGTTGAACACGGTGGTCTTGCCCGCGCCGTTGGGGCCTATCAGCGTGAAGACCTCGCCCTCTTTCACGTCAAAGCTCACCTTGTTGACGGCCAGCACGCCGCCGAAGCGCACGCTGAGGTCTTTGGCTGAAAGAAGTGTCGTGCTCATTTCAGTCTGTCCGACTTCTGGAAGGATTTCTGCCGCTTGAACAGTCCTTTGCGGTAGAAGGGAAAGAGCTGGAAGTAGGTGCGGACCTTGAGCCAGCGACCGTAGAGTCCCATCGGCTCGAACAGCACGAAGGCAATCAGCACGATGCCGTACACGGCCGCCTGCAGGCCGGGCGCCTGGCCTATGGCGGCGGGCAGGTGGTCCTTGCTGAGGGCGATCACCTGCGGCATCGATATCAGGAAGATGGCGCCCAGGAAGGCGCCGTGCACCGAACCCACGCCGCCGATGACGATCATCAGCAGCAGGTCTATGGACTGCAGGATGTTGAACTGGTCGGGCGAGATGAACTGCAGCTTGTGCGCATACAGCGCGCCGGCAACGCCGGCCAGTGCTGCCGACAGCGCGAAGGACAGCGTCTTGTAGCGCGCCAGGTGTATGCCCATGCTCTGCGCCGAAATCTCGGAATCGCGTATCGCCACAAAGGCCCGGCCCGTGGGCGAGCGCAACAGGTTGAGGATGGCCAGCGTGGACGCCACGGTGATGACGAGGCAGAGGAAATAGAAGGACTCGCTGCTGGAAAGCTTCCAGCCGAACATATCGGGCACCTTGATGTGGATGCCGGCATTGCCGCCGGTCACACTTTCCCAGCGCGCGAACACCTCTTCAACAATGAAGCCGAAGGACAGCGTGGCCATGCCCAGGTAGATGCCTTTGACGCGCAGCGCCGGCAGGCCCACGACCAGGCCCACCGCGGCCGAGAGCCCGGCGGCGCAGGCCAGCGCGATGGGGAAGGGCAGCCCCGCGTTCGTCAGCACGGCCTGGGTGTAGGCGCCCACGCCTAGGAAGGCCGCATGGCCCAGCGAGAACAGGCCGGTGAAACCCGCCAGCAGCATCAGGCCCAGGCCGGCAATCGCGTAAATCATCACAAAGGTCAGCTGCGCGAGCCAGTATTCGGCGACCAGCCAGGGCGCGGCCAGCAGCAGGAGCATGAGCGTGCCGTACCAGAACACATGGCCTGGGTGTTTGGCGAGTTTGAGGTCCTGGCCGTAATCAGTCTTGAAGATAAAGCGCATGAATTGGTTAAACCTTTTTGCGCAGCTTTTCGCCGAACAGGCCGCTGGGCTTGACCATCAGCATGATGAGCACCACCACATAGGCGGCGATGTCTTTGAAGCYGTCGGGCAGGTAAAAGCCCGAGAGCGATTCGACCAGGCCTATGACCAGGCCGCCGACGATGGCGCCCGGCAGGCTGCCGAAGCCGCCGACCACCGCGGCCGGGAAGGCCTTGAGGCCGATGAAACCCATGTTGGCGTGCACAAAGGTGATGGGTGCCAGCAGCAGGCCGGCAATCGCCGCCACGGCGGAGGCCAGGCCCCAGACCAGGCCATTGAGCCGCTTGACCGGAATGCCCATGTAATAGGCGGCCAGCTGGTTTTGCGAGGAGGCCTGCATGGCGATGCCCAGCTTGCTGTACCTGAAGAGCGCGAACAGCGCCAGGCACAGCACTGCCGTGCTGGCGATGATGGCGACCTGCTCGACGTTGATGACCAGCGTGCCGGCGGTCCAGATCTGGTCTTTATAGGGCACCGGCAGCACGTAAGTTTCGGTGCCTATGCCGGGAATCATGGTGATGAGGCCGCGCGCCGTGTAGCCCACGCCTATGGTCAGCATGACGATGGAAAAAGCGGGCTGGCCGAGGATGGGGCGTATCACGAGGCGCTCCAGCAGCATGCCGAACAGCGCCATGCCGGCAATCGCGCTGAGCACGGCCAGCCAGAAGGGAAAACCCAGCAGCGTCATGCAGGCCAGGCCGGCGAAGGCGCCCAGCATCATCAGCTCGCCCTGCGCAAAACTGACCGTCTCGGTGGCCTTGTAGATCAGGACAAAACCCAGCGCGATCAAGCCGTAGATGCAGCCTTGGGCGATACCGCTGATGAGCAGCTGCAGGAATTGCAAATCGCGTCTCCCCTTTGATGAGACTTGGTTATAGCTGTCGCCTAAAGGTCTGTCGCTAGGGGTTGTTCCGAATACGTGTCGCCTTGGCGATCAAGCGTAATCCCTTACATGGGAAATGTTCGAATCGGCGCGGGCCTGGGTTTTTATGGCGACGCGTGGGAGCCGGTGGCCGCGAGCATTGAGCGCGGCGGCGTGCACTACATCGCGAGCGACCATCTCGCGGAGCTGACGCTGGCCATCCTGCAAAAAGACCGGCAGCGCGATGCATCGCTGGGTTATGCGCGCGACGTGGTGCCCATGCTGATGAAGCTCTGGCCGCTGATGCAGGCGCGCGGCGTCAAGTTCATCTGCAATGCCGGAGGGCTCAACCCCGCGGGCGCTGCGGCTGCTTTGCGCGCGGCGTTCGCGGCCAAGGGCTGGAAGGCGCGCATCGCGGTGGTCAGCGGTGATGACGTGCTGCCGCAACTAGCGGCGCTGGCGCCGCCGCATCTGTTCAACGCCCAGCCCTTTGAGAGCGTGCAGGAACGCATGGTGTTCGCCAATGCCTACCTGGGCGCGCGGCCCATCGTGTCGGCGCTGCAGCAGGGCGCCGACATCGTCATCACCGGGCGCGTGGCCGACGCGGCGCTATTCCTCGCGCCGCTGGTGCACGAGTTCGGCTGGAAGCTCGAAGACGCCACCACGCAGTCCGAGCTGGACCGGTTGGCCCAGGGCCTGGCGGTCGGGCACTTGCTCGAATGTTCAGGCCAGGGCAGCGGCGGCAACTTCGGCAGCCAGGGGGCCTGGAAGGCGATTCCCGACCTGGCCCATATCGGCTATCCGATTGCCGAAGTCGGCGAAGACGGCGCTGCGCTGATCGCCAAGGCGCCGGGTACCGGCGGGCGCATCAACTTCGACACCGTGCGCCAGCAACTGCTCTACGAGGTGCACGATCCCACACGCTATATCTCGCCCGACGTGGTGCTGGACCTGTCGGAAGTGAATCTCGAAGACCTGGGCCACGACCAGGTGCGCATGACGGGCGCGCGCGGCCATCCGCGGCCGGCGCAGCTCAAGCTTGTGGGCGGCTTTCGCGACGGCTACAAGGCCGAGGTCACCTGGGGTTTCAGCTGGCCCGATGCCTGGGACAAGGCGCAGGCGGCGGTTGCCATGGTGAGGGCCCAGCTGGCCGACAGGCGCATGCCGCATGACGAACTCTTCGTCGAGTTTCCGGGGCTTAATTCGGCGCACGGCCCGTTGGCGCCCCTGCCCGCGCCCGAGGCGCTGGCCGAACTCAACGAGGTCTGGGTCCGCATGGCGGTGCGCACGCAGGACAAGGCGGTGGCCGATGGTTTCGGCCGGCTGTTTCCGTGGATGGCGCTGAGCGGGCCGGCCTACAGCTGCGGCTTTCACGGCCCGAACAACAGCAGTGAACTGCTGGGCATCTGGCCCGCGTTGCTGGACCGGCAGGCGGTCGAGGCCGCGGTGCAGGTGGAGGTGTTGCAATCATGAAGGTGCAACTCGTGAAGCTCGCGCACGCGCGCAGCGGCGACAAGGCCGACTGGGTGGACTTCGGCCTGTTTGCCTGGAACGAGGCGGGCTACCGCCTGGTCGCCCGCGAAGTCACGGCGGAACGCGTGCAGGCGCACTTCGCGCCCTGGCTGCCCGGCACGATGCAGTGCTGGGCCCTGCCCAACATCCTGGCGCTCAAGCTGGTGCTGCAGGGGGCGCTGCAGGGCGGCGGAGCGCGCAACCTGCGCATGGACAACCTCGGCAAGGCCATGGCGGCGGCCTTGCTGCGCATGGAGATCGAGGTCAGTGCCGCTGAATTAGCCGAAGCCGGCACCGCGCCACGCGTCGGCTGGTGGCCGGAGGCCTCATGAGCATCCATATTTCCAAGGAAGGGTCGGTCACCGTGATCACACTCGACCGGCCCGAGGTGCGCAACGCGGTCGATGCCGTGACGGCGCGTGCGCTGCATGAAGCTTTTGTCGCCTTTGATGAAGATGAGGATGCGCATGTGGCGGTGTTCCACGGCGCGCACGGCCATTTCTGCGCGGGCTGGGATTTACAGGCTGGCGCCCGGCTGGCCGCGCAAGCCGGCGGTGAGCAGGTCGTGGGCCAGCTCGATTTTTCGCCCGGCGATAAAAACCCGCTGGCGCCCATGGGGCCGTCCCGGCTGCTGCTGTCCAAGCCGGTGATTGCCGCCGTCAGCGGCGCGGCGGTGGCCGGCGGCATGGAGTTGGCGCTGTGGTGCGACCTGCGTGTGATGGAGGAAGACGCCTATTTCGGCGTCTACTGCCGGCGCTTCGGCGTGCCGCTGATAGACGGCGGCACGGTGCGCCTGCCGCGGCTGGTCGGCATGGGCCATGCGATGGATTTGATCCTGACCGGGCGCAAGGTGGAGGCTGCCGAGGCGCTGCAAATCGGGCTGGCCAACCGAGTCGTACCCAAAGGCGGCGCGCGCGAGGCCGCGGTGGCGCTGGCGCAGCAGCTCAGCCGCTTTCCGCAGGCCACGATGCGGGCCGACCGGCTCAGCGCCTACCGGCAGTGGGACCTGGGATGGGAGGAGGCGCTGCACCAGGAATGGGAGCGCGGCAAGCAGCGCCTGCCCGATGCGTTTGCCGGCGCCGCGCGTTTTGCGGGCGGGCAGGGCCGGCACGGCGAGTTTGAGTAAGCCTCAGTCCTTGGCGATCTTTCGCGGCTTGCCGAAATCGTCAATCGCCACGTAGGTCAGGCTGGCTTCGGTGACCTTGATGTAGCGGCCCTGGGCGCGGAAGCGTTCGGCATAGACCTCGACCTGCACGGTGATGGAGGTGGTGCCTATGCGCGTCAGGCTGGAGAAAAACGACAGGATGTCGCCCACGCGCACCGGCTGCTTGAAGATGAACTGGTTGACCGCCACGGTGGCCAGCCGGCCGTCGACGTGGCGGGCCGGCACCACGGAGCCGGCCAGGTCGACCTGGGCCATGACCCAGCCGCCGAAGATGTCGCCGTTGGCGTTGCAGTCGGCCGGCATGGGGATGACCTTGAGCACCAGCTCCTTGTCGGTGGGCAGCTGGACGGTCAGGGCATCTTCGGCGTGAATTTCCGTAGGGGCGCTTGATTCGGTAGACATAGGCACAATCTGAAAAAGTTATTACAACAACCCTCACGATTGTCCCTCATGCGCTCCCGAGCTTCCGCCGCCGATTCCTCCCTTGCCGTGCCCGCCACGCCCGTGCCGGGCGCCGGCAAGGCGCCGGCGCCCCAGCGTTCCGACCTGGACACCCTTAAACGCCTTTTCCCCTACCTGTGGGACTACAAATGGCGCGTGCTGGCGGCGCTGAGCTTCATGGTGGGCGCCAAGCTGGCCAACGTGGGCGTGCCCTTGCKGCTGAAAAACCTGGTCGACGCGATGAACTTCAAGCCAGGCGACGCGCAGGCCGTGCTGGTGGTGCCGGTGGCGCTGCTGCTGGCCTACGGCCTGCTGCGCCTGTCGACCACGCTGTTCACCGAGCTGCGCGAGCTGGTGTTCGCCAAGGCCACCGAAGGCGCGGCGCGGCGGATTTCACTGGAGGTGTTCCGCCACCTGCACGCGCTCAGCCTGCGCTTTCACCTGGAGCGGCAGACCGGCGGCATGACGCGCGACATCGAGCGCGGCACGCGCGGCGTGCATTCGCTGATCTCGTATTCGCTCTACAGCATCATCCCGACGCTGATCGAGGTGACGCTGGTGCTGAGCCTGCTGGCCGTCAAGTTCGACGTCTGGTTCGCCGGCATCACCGGCATCGCGCTGGTGTTCTACATTTTCTTCACCGTCACGGTGACGGAATGGCGCACGCAGTTCCGCAAGACGATGAACGAGCTGGACTCGTCGGCCCACAGCCGCGCCATCGACTCGCTGCTCAACTACGAGACCGTCAAGTACTTCAACAACGAAGAGTTCGAGGCCGCTCGCTACGACGAGAACCTGCTGCGCTACCGGCGCGCCGCCATCAAGAGCCAGAACACCCTGAGCCTGCTCAACGCCGGGCAGCAGCTGATCATCGCCATCGGGCTGGTGGCCATGCTGTGGCGCGCCACGCAGGGCGTGGTCGACGGCCACATGACGCTGGGCGACCTGGTGATGGTCAATGCCTTCATGATCCAGCTCTACATCCCGCTGGGCTTCCTGGGCGTGATCTACCGCGAGATCAAGCAGAGCCTCACCGATCTCGACAAGATGTTCGTGCTGATGGAAAAAGAGCGCGAAATCGCCGACCTGCCGGGCGCCAAAGCCCTGGTCATTCCTGAATCGCCGGCGGTGCGTTTCGAAAACGTGAACTTCGCCTACGACCCGGCGCGACCCATTCTGCACAACGTGAGCTTCGAGATCCCGCCGGGCAAGACTGTCGCGGTGGTGGGTTCCTCGGGCGCCGGAAAATCCACGCTGGCGCGGCTGCTTTACCGCTTCTACGACGTGCAGCAGGGCCGCATCACCATCGCCGGCCAGGACATAAAGCAGGTCACGCAGTCCAGCGTGCGCCAGGCCATAGGCATCGTCCCGCAGGACACGGTGCTGTTCAACGACACGGTGGAATACAACATCGCCTACGGCAAGCCGGGCGCCACCCACGAAGAGGTGGAAGAAGCCGCGCGTTCGGCCCGCATCCACGGCTTTATCGCCTCCACGCCGCTGGGCTACCAGACCATGGTGGGCGAGCGCGGGCTCAAGCTGTCGGGCGGCGAAAAGCAGCGCGTGGCGATCGCCCGCACCCTGCTGAAGAACCCGCCGGTGGTGATTTTTGACGAAGCCACCTCGGCGCTGGATTCGGCCAACGAGCGCGCCATCCAGACTGAGCTGCGCGCCGCCGCGCAGAACAAGACCACGCTGGTGATCGCGCACCGCCTGTCCACCGTGGTCGACGCGCACGAGATCCTGGTGATGGACGGCGGGCGCATCGTCGAGCGCGGCACGCATGCGCAGCTGCTCGAAACCGAAGGCGCGTATGCGCGCATGTGGGCGCTGCAACAGAGTTCGCCCGAGGCCTGAGCAGGCGAGCCGCAAGCGGTTTGTATTTCTAGAGACATTTCGAGGACGGTATTTACGGCGAATGCCGCTCCTTCGTCCTGCCATGGGATTCCCCGTAGGCCGAAATACCTCAGTGCCTCGCATAATCGGGGCCATGGAAACCAAATGGCTGGAAGATTTCGTCAGTCTGGCTGAAACCCGCAGTTTCAGCCGCTCTGCCCAACTGCGTCACGTCACCCAGCCGGCGTTTTCGCGCCGTATCCAGGCGCTGGAAGCCTGGGCCGGCACCGACCTGGTCGATCGCAGTTCCTATCCCACGCGCTTGACGCCGGCGGGCGAAACCCTGTACAGCCAGTCGCTGGAAATGCTGCAGGGCCTGCAGTCCACCCGTGCCATGCTGCGCGGCCACACCTCGGCCGGGCAGGACGTCATCGAATTCGCCGTGCCGCACACGCTGGCCTTCACTTTTTTTCCGGCCTGGGTCAGCAGCCTGCGCGAGAAATTCGGCCCCATCAAAAGCCGGTTGATCGCGCTCAATGTGCATGACGCGGTGCTGCGCCTGGTGGAGGGCAGCTGCGACCTGCTGATCGCCTACCACCACGACTCCCAGCCTTTCCAGCTGGACCCGGACCGTTATGAAATGGTGTCGCTGGGCCAGGAGGTGCTGGCGCCTTTTGTGCGGGCCACGGCCGCCGGTGACCCCGAGTACAGCCTGCCGGGGCGTCCCGGCCAGCCCCTGCCTTACCTGGGCTACGCGCCCGGCGCCTACCTGGGCCGCATGGTCGACATGATCCTCAAGCAGTCCAGCACCGCCATCCACCTGGACCGTGTCTACGAAACCGACATGGCCGAAGGGCTCAAGGCCATGGCCCTGGAAGGCCACGGCATCGCGTTTTTGCCGCTTAGCGCCGTCAGAAAAGAGTTGCGGGCCAAAAAACTCGTGAGCGCCGGCGGCAACCTGGAGATGACCATGGACGTGCGCGTCTACCGCGAGCGGCCGACCTCCAAGGACTCCGCCAAAAGCCACGCCCAGGCCTTGTGGAGCTACCTGCAGGCGCAAACCAGCAGCAGGGAAAAGACGGCCTTGCGGGGGGGCGCTACCCCGGCCACGCGACTGGGCTAGACAGGCGTACTAGTAGTAACCCTGAGTGGTTATAAGAAAAATGCATAGAAGATCGTTGAAACAGCATTGGTGTTTTCAAACCCGCAAACTTACAGTTCGTGACGTCCAAATTCTGATCGTTGCCCGTGCCCCCTGATTCTTCTTTCACTCCGCTTGCCGAGCCCGTTCCCACCCCGGCGGGGGCCACGCGCACCGAGCACGACTTTCTCGGTGAAAAGCAGATTCCCTTTGCCGCGTATTGGGGTGTGCACACGGCGCGCGCGGTCGAAAATTTCCCGATTTCCGGCACCCGCATCTCGGCCATGCCCGACCTGATACGCGCGCTGGGTTTCGTCAAAAAGGCTGCGGCGCGCACCAACCAGCAACTCGGCGCGCTGGATGCCAGGCGGGCCGCCGCCATCATGAGCGCCTGCGAAAAACTCATTGCCGGCCAATACCACGAGCAGTTCGTGGTCGACGTGATCCAGGGCGGCGCCGGCACCTCCACCAACATGAATGCCAACGAGGTCATCGCCAACCTCGCGCTGGAAAAGCTGGGCCTGGAAAAAGGCCGCTACGACGTGCTGCATCCCAACGACCACGTCAACGCCTCACAAAGCACCAATGACGTCTATCCCACGGCCGTGCGTATCGCCCTGTGGTTCGCCATCGAGCGCCTGCTGGCCTCCATGGCCATCCTGCGCGCCGGCTTTGAGGCCAAAGCCCATGAGTTCCGGGACGTGTTGAAGATCGGCCGCACCCAGCTGCAGGACGCCGTGCCCATGACATTGGGCCAGGAATTCCTGACCTACGCGGTCATGATCGGCGAGGACGAGGCCCGCCTGCGCGAAGCGCGCGCGCTGATCCAGGAAATCAACCTGGGCGCCACGGCCATAGGCACCGGCATCAATGCGCCGGCCGGCTATGCCGACATCGTCTGCCGCCACCTCGCCGAGGAGTGCGGTGTGCCTGTTGAAAAAGCTGCCAACCTGATCGAGGCCACGCAGGACACCGGCGCGTTCGTCCAGCTGTCCGGCGTGCTCAAGCGCGTGGCCACCAAACTCAGCAAGATCTGCAACGACCTGCGCCTGCTCTCCAGCGGCCCGCAGGCCGGCTTCGGCGACATCCGGCTGCCGCCGCGCCAGGCGGGCTCGTCCATCATGCCCGGCAAGGTCAACCCGGTGATCCCCGAGGTCATGAACCAGGTCGCCTTTGAGGTGATAGGCAACGACATGACCGTGACCATGGCCTCCGAGGCCGGCCAGCTGCAGCTCAATGCCTTCGAGCCCATCATGGGCTGGAGCCTTTTCAAGAGCATTGAACACCTGAGCCAGGCCTGCCTCACGCTTCAAACCAATTGTGTGGCCGGCATCGAGGCCAACCGCGAGCTGCTGGCCAAACGCGTGCGCGAATCGGTCACCCTGGTCACTGCGCTCAACCCCATCATCGGCTACGAAAAGGCCGCGTTGATTGCCAAGACGGCGATCGCCACCGGCGCACCGATTGCCGAGATCGCGGAATCGCTGGGCATCATGACGCAGGCCGAAGTCGAGGCCCTGCTGGTGCCCGACAAGCTCACGCAGCCCCTGCCGCTGCTTGCCTGACGGCCGCTGGCACAAAGACTGCTTACATCTGCCGTATAGTTCCGGACTTCTTCATGCGTGCACCACTTTGGAAAACCCCAGGAATTGCCACGGCTTCCGCGGGTTCAGCGGCAACTACCGCTCCAAACACTTCGCAAACACTTCGTTTTCCCCGTTTTAGAGGCCGGGTAAACCTAGGCTAGCCCCGGGTACCATCTCTCTAAAATAGTTCGCTAACCGTTTCATTCATTACAGGAGATTCCATGAAACTCAAGCTTGTCGCTCTGTCCGTCGCCCTGCTCGCCACCGGCGCCGCATTCGCTGACACCCTTTCCAAAGTCAAGGCTTCCGGCGTTGTCACCATGGGCGTTCGCGATTCTTCCGGCGCGCTCTCATATACCCTGGGTGACGGCAAGTACACCGGCTACCACGTCGAAATCTGCCAGCGCATCCTGGCCGGCCTCGAAAAAGCCGCTGAACGCAAGCTGGAAATCAAATACCAGCCCGTGACGTCGCAGAACCGCATCCCCCTCGTGCAGAACGGCACCGTCGACATCGAGTGCGGCTCCACCACCAACAACGCGACCCGCCAGAAGGACGTGGCTTTTGTCGTGACCACCTTCGTGGAAGAAGTCCGCATCGCCGTGAAGGCCAACTCTGGCATCACCTCGGTGGCCCAACTGAGCGGCAAGACCGTGGCCACCACCACCGGTACCACCTCCGTGCAGACCCTGCGCAAGAACAAGCGCGCCACCGGCGTCGAGTTCAAGGAAATCTTCGGCAAAGACCACTCCGACAGCTTCCTGCTGCTCGAGTCCGGCCGCGCCGATGCGTTCGTGATGGACGGCTCCATCCTGGCCGGCAACATCGCCACCGCCAAGAAGCCTTCCGACTTCAAGATCGTCGGTGAAGTGCTGAGCGTTGAGCCCATCGCCATCATGATCCGCAAGGACGACCCCCTGCTSAAGCGCCTGGCCGATGACACGGTCAAGGGCATGATCAAGTCGGGTGAGATGAACAAGCTGTGGACCAAATGGTTCCTGTCGCCGATTCCTCCGAAGAACACCAAGGTCGGCCTGGCCCTGAGCGCCAGCACCAAGGCAGCCTGGGACAACCCGAACGACAAGCCCATGGAAGAGTACGTCCAGAAGTAATTTTGGGCAGGTAAATTGAACAACCCCGCCGGTCGCCTTGCACTGGCGGGGTTTCCCGTTTACCGTTAGCGTCGCAGGGAAGACAACATAACAACCATTTGCTGGAGCCGTGATGACTTGGGATTGGCAGGTATTTTTGAATGATGACGGTAGTGGTCGAACCTACCTGCAGTGGATGTTTGATGCCTGGGGCTGGACGCTGTCCGTCGCCGGCGCATCCTGGGTGATCGCGATGCTGTGCGGAGCGATCATCGGCACGCTGCGCACCTTGCCGAACAGTCCCTGGCTTGTGCGTTTCGCCAATGCCTGGGTTGAACTGTTCCGCAACGTTCCCCTGCTGGTCCAGATTTTCATCTGGTACTTTGTGGTTCCCAAGATTTTCCCCGCCATGAAGGAGCTGCCCAGCTTCATCCTGGTGGTGTTCGCCCTGGGCTTTTTCACCTCAGCGCGTATCGCCGAGCAGGTCAGGGCTGGCGTCCAGGCATTGCCCCGCGGCCAGCGTTATGCGGGCATGGCCATGGGTTTCACGACCCTGCAGACCTACCGCTACGTGATCTTGCCGATGGCCTTTCGCATCATCATTCCGCCGCTTACCAGCGAATCGATGAACCTCTTGAAGAATTCCTCCGTGGCTTTCGCGGTGTCCATCGCCGAACTCACTATGTTCGCCATGCAGGCTCAGGAAGAAACCTCGCGCGGCATTGAAATCTACCTGGCGGTGACGGCGCTCTACGCCGTCTCGGCTTTCGCGGTCAACCGCGTCATGGCTTTCGTCGAGAAGCGGGTGCAAATCCCAGGCTTCGTCGTCGCCGGCTCAACAGGCGGAGGTCACTGACATGCTTGGACTCGACATGAGCTTCCTGAACTGGGACATGATCTCCCAGTTCGTGGTCAAGGGTTTTATTTTCAGCATAGAGCTGACCGTCATCGCCACCATAGGCGGCATCATCTTCGGCACCGTGCTGGCCCTGATGCGCCTTTCCGGCAAGTCCTTCCTGACGATCCCCGCGACCTTCTACGTCAACGGCATGCGTTCCATTCCGCTGGTCATGGTGATCCTGTGGTTCTTCCTGCTGGTGCCGGCCTCGTTCTACACGACCTTCGGCAGCTGGGGCTCCAACTACCGCGCTGAAATCTCGGCCATCATCACTTTCGTCGCCTTCGAGGCCGCTTACTTCAGCGAAATCATGCGCGCCGGCATACAGTCCATCTCCCGCGGCCAGGTCAATGCCGGGCGCGCCCTGGGCATGAGCTACGCGCAGAACATGAAGCTGATCATCCTGCCGCAGGCTTTCCGCAACATGGTGCCCATCCTGCTGACGCAGACCATCATCCTGTTCCAGGACACCTCGCTGGTTTATGCCATCGGCGCCTATGACCTGCTCAAGGGTTTCAGCACCGCCGGCAAGATCTACGGCCGCCCTGAAGAGGCTTACCTGCTGGCCGCCGTGGTTTATTTCGTGATCTGCTTCGGGCTGTCCTTCATGGTCAAGCGCCTGAACAGCAGAATCGCCATCATTCGCTAAGAGCGCCGCGCATCACAGCAGGCAAACCTCAAAGAGCACACTGGAGAAGAAGATGATTGAGTTGAAAGAAGTTTCCAAATGGTACGGCGACGTGCAGGTTCTCAACAGCTGCACCACCCGCATCAAAAAGGGTGAAGTGGTCGTGGTCTGCGGTCCTTCGGGATCGGGCAAATCCACCCTGATCAAGACCATCAACGCACTGGAGCCCTTCCAGAAGGGCCAGATCTTCGTCGATGGCAAGGCCGTGCACGACCCCAAGACCGACCTGCCCAAGCTGCGCAGCCGCGTCGGCATGGTGTTCCAGAATTTCGAGCTGTTCCCGCACCTGAGCGTCACCGAAAACCTGACGCTGGCGCAGGTCAAGGTGCTGGGCCGCAAGCCCGACGAAGCCAAAAAACACGGCCTCAAGTACCTGGACCGCGTGGGCCTGATGGCGCACAAGGACAAATTCCCCGGCCAGCTGTCGGGCGGCCAGCAGCAGCGCGTGGCGATTGCCCGGGCGCTCAGCATGGATCCCATCGCCATGCTGTTTGACGAACCCACCTCCGCGCTCGACCCCGAAATGGTCGGCGAGGTGCTGGACTGCATGATGGGACTGGCCGTCGAAGGCATGACCATGATGGTGGTGACCCATGAAATGGGCTTCGCCCGCAAGGTCGGCAGCCGCGTGATTTTTATGGACGTGGGCGGCAAAATCCTGGAAGATTGCTCGAAAGACGAGTTCTTCAACCACCCCGAGAACCGTCAGGCGCGCACCAAGGACTTCCTCAACAAGATCCTGTCGCACTGAACGCACCGAAGATCACCGCAACTGCAAAAAAGAAGAAGAAACAAAAAAGCCCCGCAATGCGGGGCTTTTTTCATGGCGGCGGCCGGCCGTTTCCAGGCTGCCGTGTGGTGGGGAGGCGCCCAGGCCGGCTTTGCCGGATAGGCCGAGGTAAGCGTCTTTGCGTCCCGGCGGTGCGACAATTCAGGCCATGACCTCCGCCACCCGCACCCCCGCTACCACCCTGACCCTCACCCGCCCCGACGACTGGCACCTGCATGTGCGCGACGGCGAGGCTTTGCTGACCGTGGTGCCGCACACGGCGGCTCAGTTCGGCCGCGCCATCATCATGCCCAACCTGCGCCCGCCCGTTACCACCGCCGCCCAGGCCGTGGCCTACCGCGAACGCATCCAGGCCGCCGTGCCGGCCGGCGTGCGCTTTGAGCCGCTGATGACGCTCTACCTGACCGATAACCTGCCGCCCGACGAAATCGCCCGTGCCAAAGATGCCGGCGTGGTCGCGGCCAAGCTCTACCCGGCCGGTGCCACCACCAACAGCGACGCCGGCGTGACCGAGCTGCGCAAGACCTACAAGACGCTGGAAGCCATGCAGAAAGCCGGCATGCTGCTGCTGGTGCACGGCGAGGTGACCTCGTCCGACATCGACCTGTTCGACCGCGAGGCCGTGTTCATCGACACCCAGCTGATTCCGTTGCGCCGCGATTTCCCCGAACTCAAGATCGTGTTCGAGCACATCACCACACGGGAAGCAGCACACTATGTGCGCGACGCCGACCGCTTCACCGGCGCCACGGTCACCGCCCACCACCTGCTCTACAACCGCAACGCGATCTTCACGGGCGGCATCCGCCCCCACTATTACTGCCTGCCGGTGCTCAAGCGTGAAACCCACCGCCTGGCGCTGGTCGAGGCCGCCACCGGCGGCAACGCGCGCTTCTTCCTCGGCACCGACAGCGCGCCGCACCCTGCCCACCTCAAGGAGCACGCCACCGGCTGCGCGGGCTGCTACACCGCCCATGCGGCGATGGAGCTTTATGCCGAGGCCTTTGACGCGGCCGGCGCGCTGGACAAGCTGGAAGCCTTTGCCAGCTTCAACGGCGCCGACTTCTACGGCCTGCCGCGCAACACCGGCAGCATCACGCTCAAGAAAGAAAGCTGGCACCCGCCCGAAAGCTATGCCTTCGGTGAATCCGAACTCAAGCCGCTGCGCTCGGGTGAAAGCCTGCCCTGGAAGCTCGAAACTTCAGAAAGCACATGATGGACCACAAGCCGCGCGTTGCCTTGCTCATAGACGCCGACAACTCGCCGGCGTCCAAGATCGACCTGATCCTTAACGAGTTGTCGACCTTCGGCGAGACCAACATCCGGCGCGCCTACGGCAACTGGAAGAAAAACGAACTCAAAGGCTGGGAAGAGGTGTTGCACGAACACGCCATACGCCCCATGCAGCAGTTCGACTACACCAAGGGCAAGAACGCCAGCGACATGGCCATGGTGATAGACGCGCTGGAGCTGCTCTACACCGATCGGCCCGACGCCTTCGGCATCGTCTCGTCGGACGCCGATTTCACGCCGCTGGTCATGCACCTGCGCGCCAAGGGCGCTGCGGTCTACGGTTTCGGCGCGCAGAAAACACCCGAGCCCTTCGTCAACGCCTGCTCGCGCTTCCTGTTCCTCGACAAGCTGCGCCCCATCGCGGTCGCCGACGCGGCCGGGACTCCCCACGGCGACAGCAAGGACGACGGCGAGGCCGTGTCCGCCACGCCGCTGCGGGCCACGCCCGCGCAGCTGCGCCAGGACGCCAAGCTCGTCATGCTGCTGCGCAACGCGGTGCAGGCCGCGGCCGACGACGAGGGCTGGGCGCGCGTCGGCGCGGTCGGCACGCAGATCGCCAACCAGGCCTCCTTCGACCACCGCAACTACGGCTACGCCACGCTGACCAAGCTGCTGGTGGCCACCCAGCTTTTTGAGATTACCGACGAAGGCAAGTCCACGGTCATGGTGCGCGACAGAAAGCAGCCCAAACCGGCCAAGGCCTGAGCGCCATGGGAAACCCGGCACCGCTACCCCCCATCGACTGGGAACAGCCCTGGCTGCAGGCCTGGCGTGAACCCGGCCAGCGCGCGGCCTGCGCGGTCACGGCGGGCGTCGCGCTGCACCAGGCGCTCAACGCGGTGCAGCCTGCGCCGGTCTGTTTCGCGCCGCAATGCACGCTGCCCTCCGGTGAGGCCTATGAGAGCTTTATCGCCAGGACCCGCCTGTGCCCGACCCGCGAGGGCGCGCACGATTTTTTCAACGGCCTGTGCTGGATGCGTTTTCCGGAAACCAAGCGAAAGCTCAACCAGCTGCAGGCCGCCGAGATCGCCGCCGCGGGCGTGGCCCCGGTGCGCGGCCCGGTGCGCGATGCCCTCACGGTGTTCGACGAAAACGCGGCCTTCCTGTCGGCGCCGCAAGCGCTGTGGGACGCGCTGCTGGCCCGCGACTGGAACAGCCTCTTCATCACCCACAGGCAGCTGTGGCGGGAGGCCAGGCTCGTGCTGTTCGGCCATGCCTTGCTCGAAAAACTGCTGAGCCCGCGCAAAGCCATCACGGCCCATGTCTACCTGGCGCAGCCACCCATGGGCTCCATCGCGGAACTGGACGCCTGGGTGGCGGCCGACCTCAGCGCAGCCAGGCTCGCCGCCAAGCCTTTTGCACCCTTGCCGGTGCTGGGCGTGCCCGGCTGGTGGCCCGAGAACGAGAACTTTTCCTTTTATGATGACTCCCTTGTATTCCGGCCGGCTGTCATAAATAACAGATAAAAATCAGCCACTTAGGCGCTGGCACCGCTTGAACCGGGTCCGCGGACCCTCATATCCTGCGCAAGGCGGGCTTTTTCACCGACCCCACGGAGAACCCATGAAACGTATTTTCCTGTTTGTCCTGACCAATATCGCCGTCGTGGCGGTGCTGGGCATCG
Source organism: Polaromonas sp. P1_G2 (assembly GCF_056405515.1). NCBI lineage: Bacteria > Pseudomonadati > Pseudomonadota > Betaproteobacteria > Burkholderiales > Comamonadaceae > Polaromonas > Polaromonas sp. P1_G2. The sequence continues at coordinate 8,610 of NZ_JBFUBY010000006.1, read as the reverse complement.
TCGCCAGCCTGCTGGGCGTCAACCGCTATCTCACGCCGAACGGGCTGAACCTCGGCATGCTGCTCGGGTTTGCGCTCGTGATCGGTTTTGGCGGCGCCATCATCTCGCTGCTGATCAGCAAGCCGGTCGCCAAATGGAGCGCCGGTGTGCGCGTCATCAATGAAGCCCAGAACGCCGATGAGGCCTGGATTGTCGAGACCGTGCGCAAGCTGGCCGAGAAGGCCCAGATCGGCATGCCCGAAGTCGGCATCTTTGAGGGCGCCCCCAATGCCTTCGCCACCGGCGCGTTCAAGAACTCCTCGCTGGTGGCCGTGTCCACCGGTTTGCTGCAAGGCATGACCAAGGAAGAAATCGAGGCCGTTCTGGGCCATGAGATCGCCCACATCGCCAACGGCGACATGGTCACCATGACCCTGATCCAGGGCGTGATGAACACCTTTGTGGTCTTCCTCTCGCGTGTGATCGGCTACGCCGTCGACAGTTTCCTGCGCCGCGGTAGCGACAGCAACTCCGGCCCCGGCATCGGCTATTACGTCAGCACCATCGTGCTGGACATCGTGCTCGGTTTTGCCGCAGCCATCGTCGTGGCCTGGTTCTCGCGCCAGCGCGAGTTCCGCGCCGACGCCGGCGCCGCGCAGCTGATGGGCCGGCGCCAGCCCATGATGAACGCCCTGGCGCGCCTGGGTGGCATGCAGCCGGGCGAGCTGCCCAAGGCCGTGGAGGCCATGGGCATCACCGGCAGCATCGGCAAGCTGTTTGCCACGCACCCGCCGATTGAAGAGCGGATTGCGGCATTGCAAAACACCCAGGCTTGAAGATCAAAGGGCGCCCTGCACGGGACGCTTTTTTTTTGGAGTTTTCAAGGAGCACGGACATGAAAAGCTGGATCAGGCAGAACCGCGGTTTTCTGGTATTTCTGTTGTTGTTCGGATTGTTCCGCACCGCCATCGCGGACTGGAATCCCATTCCCTCGGGTTCGATGCGGCCCAACCTGCTCGAGGGCGACGTGGTTTTTGTCAACCGGCTGGCCTACAACGTCAAGGTCCCGCTGACCGACGTGGTGCTGGCGCGTACGGCTGACCCGCAGCGCGGCGACGTCGTCACCTTTTCCTCGCCGCTGGACGGCGTGCGCCTGATCAAACGGCTGGTGGCGCTGCCAGGCGACGTCGTTGAAATGCGCGCGAAGGTGCTCATCATCAACGGGCAAGCGGCGCGTTATGAGGCGCTGGACACGGCGCTGGAGCCGGCCGGCCCGGTGGGCGTGCTGGTGGCCACCCACGTGAAAGAAAGCACGGCCCAGGGACAGCATGAAATCCAGTGGCTGGCCGGCGTGGCGGCCAAGGACACCTGGGGCCCGATCACGATTCCGCCCGACCAGTTCATGATGCTGGGCGACAACCGTGACAACAGCGCCGATTCGCGCTACATCGGCCTGGTGCCGCGCCAGCTGCTGATAGGCCGGGCCGAACGCATCCTGGTGTCGGCCGACATCCTTGAGAAGTGGCAGCCCCGCTTCGAGCGCTTCGGCCGCTCGCTCTACTGACCCTGCCTTATTGGGGCTGGGCGGCGCCGGCCTGCCGCGTGCGTTCCACCGCTTGGGCGACGTCCGCCGGGGCCATGCCGTACATCTCGGCAAACTGCTTCACCGTCTTGCCGCTGGCCTCAAAAGCCCGCATCAACGCTTCGCGTTTGGCGGTCTGCACCGCGATTTCGGCAAAAGCTTCATCAAGCAGCGCGTTGGCGGCCTCGTCCTGCGTGCGGGTGCACTCGGCGTAGGCTTCGCGGCTCAGGCCCGAAGCCTCAACTGCCGCGACCAGGCGGGCGACGACCTTGGGGCGCAAATCCTCCTTGGAGCGCGCCTGGCGGCGCCGGAAGACTTCCATGATGGCGTGGTGCACGTGCTCGGGCGCCACGGGCTCTACGGGTTCGCCCTGCAGGTTGTGGCGCGGATGGCCGGCCGCCACGCATTCGAGGTAGCGGGTCGAGCGCGCGTGCAGGCCCAACGCGACCTTGAGCTCCTCGCGCTTGAACACTTCGGGGTTCTCGGCCAGCAGGTCCTGGAAAGCGCCCAGCTTGAGCGGCAGGAACTGCGCACCGAACATCCTGGGGTAGAGCTCGAACAGCTTTTCCAGCACCGGATGGACTTCGCGCGTGCGTTGTTGTGGCTGCGGCGGGCCGGCGGGCCGGGAGCGCTGTGCCGGGCGGGGGCGCTTGGCGCGCGGGGTGGGTGTGGTGGTGTCGGTCATGTGATGGGGTGAAAAAGTGGAATGCCGGGGTGCCCTGGCCGCCTAGCGCGGCCTGAACATGCGAAAGAGGTTTTCGGGGGTGACGGTGAAATAGTCGGCCGGCCCGCCGCCGCGAAGAATCGGTTCGGCGGCCGCCGTGTCGTAAATGCCGTCCTTCAGCAGATGCCTTGCAATGTACACGCCGACGACCTCGCCCAGCACCAGCCAGGTGGGCACCGGCACGCCGTCGGCGCTCTGCAGCTGCAGGATTTGCGTCAGCCGGCACTCGAAGGACACCGGGCTTTCCAGTACGCGCGGCGCGGCGATGCGCTGCGAAGCCACGGGCGTGAGGCCGGCCAGCTCGAATTCATTGACTTCGGGCGGCACCATCGCGCAGGAGCGGTTCATGGCCTCGGCCAGCGGCCGGGTTGCCAGGTTCCAGCCGAACTCGCCGGTTTCGCGGATATTGCGCAAGCTGTCCTTGGCGCCAATGCTGGCGAAACCGATGATGGGCGGCGTGTAGTTAAAGGCGTTGAAAAAACTGTAGGGCGCCAGGTTGAGCTGCCCTTTCGCGTCCCGCGAGGAAATCCAGCCTATGGGCCGCGGCCCCACCATGGCGTTGAAGGGGTCGTGCGGCAGGCCGTGGCCTGTGGCTGGCTCGTAATAATGAAAATCTTCAGAGCCGCTCACAAAACCCTCCTGGCGTTGTTGCGCCGCCTTGCCGTGCTGGTGCACTGTCTGCGGCGGACGCGCCTAGCCAGGACCGCTTCGCTGTGTTTTGTGAACGGCTCTGGATAGCCATCATGCGGCCACCCGCTGCCGTTCGGCATCCTGCAGCACGCTGCGCGCCAGCGCCTCGGCGACCTTGATGCCGTCCACGCCGGCCGACAGGATGCCGCCCGCGTAGCTGGCGCCTTCGCCGGCCGGGTAGAGGCCGCGCACATTGATGCTTTGCAGGTCCTCGCCGCGGCTGATGCGGATGGGCGAGGAGGTGCGTGTTTCCACGCCGGTCAGCACCGCGTCATGCGTGTCAAAGCCTTTGATCTTCTTGCCGAACACCGGAAAGGCCTCGCGCATGGCCTCGATCGCATAGGCGGGCAGTGCCGGCGACAGGTCGCCCAGGGTCACCCCCGGTTTGTAAGACGGCGTGATGCTGCCCAGCGTGGTCGAGGGGCGGCCCGCCAGGAAGTCGCCGACCAACTGTCCCGGGGCGTTGTAGTTGCCGCCGCCCAGCACAAAAGCGTGCGATTCAAGCTGGCGCTGCAGCGCGATGCCGGCCAGCGCGTCGCCGGCTTCAAAGCCGGGGTAGTCGCGCGGGTCTATGCCCACCACGATGCCGGCGTTGGCGTTGCGTTCGTTGCGCGAGTACTGGCTCATGCCGTTGGTCACCACGCGGCCGGGCTCCGAAGTCGCGGCGACCACAGTGCCGCCCGGGCACATGCAGAAGCTGTAGACCGAGCGGCCGTTGCTCGCGTGGTGCACCAGCTTGTATTCGGCTGCACCCAGCGAGGGGTGGCCGGCATGGCGGCCCCAGCGCGCGCGGTCGATGATGCCCTGCGGGTGCTCGACCCGAAAGCCGATGGAAAAAGGCTTGGCCTCGATGTACACGCCGCGCTCGTAGAGCATGGCGAAGGTGTCACGCGAGCTGTGGCCCAGCGCCATCACCACCTGGTCGGCGCGCATCTCCTGGCTCTGGCCGGTGGCCTGGTCCAGCACCGTGAGGCCGCGCAGCTGCTTGCCCTCGGGGCCGTCCTCGATCAGCACGTCGGTCACGCGCTGCTCGAAACGGATCTCGCCGCCCAGCGCGACGATCTGCGCGCGCATGTTCTCGACCACCTTCACCAGCTTGAAAGTGCCGATGTGCGGATGCGCCTCGAACAGGATGTCGGCGGGCGCGCCGGCTTTGACGAATTCGTTCATCACCTTGCGGCCCAGGTGGCGCGGGTCCTTGATCTGGCTATAGAGCTTGCCGTCGGAAAAAGTGCCGGCGCCGCCTTCGCCGAACTGCACGTTGGACTCGGGGTTCAGCACGTTCTTGCGCCACAGGCCCCAGGTGTCCCGGGTTCGCTGGCGCACCGTCTTGCCGCGCTCCAGCACGATGGGCTTGAAGCCCATTTGCGCCAGCAGCAGGGCCGCGAACATGCCGCAGGGGCCGAAGCCGACGACGACCGGGCGCAGCGGCAGGCCGGCGGGCGCCTGGCCTACGTTGCGGTAAGCCATGTCGGGCGTGGGCAGGATGTGCGGGTTGCCGGCGAATTGGGTGAGCAGGGCGCTTTCGCGGCCGGCGTCCGCCAGCGTGACGTCGACGATGTAGACCTTGAGCAGGTCGGCCTTGCGCGCGTCAAAGCTGCGTTTGTGGATGTGGACGTTCTGCAGCTCGGCCGCGGCGATGCCCAGGGTCTGGGCCGCCAGGGCGGGCAGGGCGTCTTCCGCGTGGTCCAGCGGAAGTTTGAGTTCGGTCAGGCGAATCATGGGAAGGGGGCTCGTGTTGATCAAGCAGCCCGCATTTTAAAGGGCGACACGCCTTTGGGGTTTGCTGGCGGATAATAGGCCCCGTGAAGCCTGCCAGACCGCCGCTGGTGCAATCTGGGAAACCAGGCACTGGAGGAACGTCCGGACTGCACAGGACAGCGTAGGAGGTAACACCTCTCCACCGTGAGGTGAGGATCAGAGCAACAGAGACGAGTCGGCCTTGGGGTAACCCCGGGCCGGGTGAAACGGGCAATCTCTACGCGCAGCAATACCAAGTAGGCCAGCGTTGATGTGGTTCCGCAGAGCTGGCGGGTAGGTAGCATTGAGCCGTGGGGGCGACCCCCGGCCCAGATTAATGGCGGTCACGCCGGGTCTTCTCCAAGGGGGCCCGGTGCACAGAATCCGGCTTATCGGCGGGCTTCACACTTTATTTAGGGCCTTGGGGGCAACATGCCTGCCATGGCCTCGGCGCATCCAAAGCTGGAACGCCAGGAAACCGACCACTCCCACGTTAATGAGCAGCACCCCGGCATTGATGGCACCGGGCCGGTGCGCCAGGTGGGCCAGCTCCAGCGGGATGTACAAGGCCCCCGACAGCGCGCCCAGCCATTCGGCCCAGGTTTTTTCCCTCCACAGCCCCCAGGCTTCCAGGAAGCGCACGGCGATATACGCCAGCGCCACAGGCGCAAGCGTGCGCAGGTCTATGGCGCTCAGCAGGTCTGCGTAATGCAGCAGGAGTGTGGGATAGGGTAAGGCCGGGTCAAGGTGAAAGCGCCACAGCAGCGCAAGGGCCAGCCGGTGGATGTCGTGGTGCAGCAGCTCCAGCAGGCCTAAGCCGGCCGCCATTGCGGCCAGGCCTTTGGTGGCTTCAAAAATGGCAATGGCGCGCAAGGAGCGCCTGCGGCCGGCCGGTGTGGCGCCTGCAGGCGGGGTCGCGTGCTCGGGAGTCATTGCAGGCGCCGCGCAGCGATGAAACCGGCGGCGCCTGGGGAGGCCAGCCTTACTTCGACGCGGCTGCCGCCGGTGCTTTCGCGCCCGCGCCGCCGAAGTACTTCGCGTAGATCTTGTCGTAGGTGCCGTCGGTCTTGATGTCGGCCAGGCCCTTGTTGAGTTTTTCCAGCAGTTCGGTGTTGCCCTTCTTCACGGCCAGGCCGTACTGCTCGGGGGAAAAGCTGGCGTCGGTGATGGTCTTGAATTGGGCGCCGCTGTTGTTGTTGACGTAGTGTTCGACCACGCCGTTGTCGGCCACCACGGCATCCACGCCGCCGGCTTCCAGTTCTTTCAGCGCCAGGGGCGTTGCTTCAAAGCGCTTGATGTTGGGACTGTCCTTGCCCTGCAGCTTGGTGATGACTTCATCGCCCGTGGTGCCGTTCTGCACGCCGACCTTGAGTTTTTTCAGGTCGTTGAACTTGGCGATCTTCGAATCCTTCTTCACGGCGATCAGTTGCTGCGCGTCGAAGTAGGGGGTCGAAAAATCCATGGTCTGCTTGCGCTCGGCCGTGATGGTGATGGCGGATACCAGCAGGTCGCGGTCGCCCTGATTGAGCGAGTTGAAGATGCCTTCCCACGGCGTGTTGATGAATTTCACCTCGATGCCGGCTTTTTTCGCCACGGCCTGCACGACCTCGATGTCGAAGCCGACGATTTCGCCCTTGTCGTTCTGCGATTCAAAGGGCACGTAGGCGGCGTCGGTGCCCACCACATAGACCTTGGCGGCTGGTGCTGCTGCGGCGGGCGCGGAGGCGCCGGCTGCCGGTGCCGGCGGCTCCTGCTTGCCGCAGGCTGCCAGAACCAGGCCGGCCAGCAATATGCCGGCGCTTTGAAGGAAATGTCGGGTCGTGATGGAAGGCATGAAAAAAACCTCGCTGAATGTTGAATACGTGAGTTCAGAATCCCGCGGAAAGGCGGGCTGGTGGCCCGGTTCCCGGCAGGTATGAGAAAAAAAGTATAAACCGGGGCCGCCACAGGCCAAGCAATTGATGTGCCTGATGGCGCGGAATGCAGGATACCTTAGCAAGGGGCCGTCCGTCAGCCTGGCATTCCCTCACTGGGGGCGGCAGGACGAGCGAGGCGCCCCGGTAGCCCTACAAATTGGAAAATCCCTGCGACTCGATGCGTTCCACGTGCGCGAGCAGCGAGCGTTTGGCCACCGGCCAGATGCGCGGGTCCACATCGTCGTACGCCGCCGCGACCCAGTCGTCCATGGTGCCGTCCGGGCGGGCCTGCATCACGCCGAGGATCTTGGCCTCGCGCTTGAGGCGGTGCGCCTTGAGCTGGGCAATCGCGGTTTTGGCCTCGCCGATCACGTAGCCGTGTGCGGGGGCGATGAATTCAATGTGGTGCTCGCCGCAAGCCGCGCTGAGCGCATCCAGCGAGTCGAGGTAGGCGTTCATGTCGCCGTCCGGCGGGTCGATAACGGTGGTGCTGCCGTTGAGGATGTGGTCGCCGCTGAACAGCAGGCCGTCTTCCTCCAGCACCAGGCAGACATGGTTGGCCGCATGGCCGGGGGTGTGAAGCACCTTCAGTGTGTGGGTGGTCGCTCCGCCGTCCGCGCCTTTGCCTTCAAGTGTGAGGCGTTCCTGGTTTTGCAGCGCCCTGTCCGGCGTGAAGGCACTCGCGCTGCGCGCCGTGGGCGCGGAAGGCAGCCCCAGGATGGGCGGGGCCGTGCGGCACAGCGCCTGTAGCGGCTTCGCGCCGGGGGAGTGGTCGGGGTGCGAATGCGTGCAGACAATCATGCGGATATCACCGCCGGCCGCCTGCCAGAGGCGCTGCAGGTGTTCCTGGTCGGCCGGGCCGGGGTCGATCGCGATATRGCCRCTGCCCGGGTCGCCGACGAGGTAGCTGTTGGTGCCCGGCCCGGTCATCACACCCGGGTTGGGCGCTGTCAGGCGTTGCACGTTGCGCAGCAGCGCCACCGGCTGCGCGCTTTGCCAGTCCAGTGTATGCACGATCTGCCCGTCGGGGCAGGTCAACGCGAGTTCGCCGTACGGGGCTTCATGTTCCATGTAGCGTGCTTCCTTGCCGCCCAACAGCCCGGCGCGCGGGCAGGAGGTCCACAGCGGGATTTCGGACGCACAGGCGGTGAGCACCGCATCGACGTCGGGATAGTGCTGCAGTTTTTCCAGCGTGCGTATCGTGGGAAAGATGATGAAGAAGCCGCCCGCCGCGTGCCGCGCCAGCGCCTCGGCCGGCCGTACCCAGACCGGCTCGAACTGCTCGGCCTCGTCGGCTACCGGGCTCTGGCCCTCGGGCATGCGTGCCACCAAAAAGGGCACGTCAAATCGCCGCGGCAGGTCGCGGTCGGTGACCCAGTGCGCCAGCACAAACACCTCGTCGCCCGCCAGCGTGAGGCCGCGCTCACGGCATTGCGCCGCGAAGGGTGCCTTGCGGTCCAGCGCCGCGATGTCGGCCGTCGTCACGTGGCTGCCGTCGGCGTGGCGCGCCAGCAGCACGCCGAGCTCTTCAAAACTCTCGCGGATCGCCGCGATGGCCTGCGTGAGGTGCAGGTCGCTTTGTGTCGCCCGCCGGGTGGACTGGGCGTGCGCCTGGGCATCCGTTGCGTCGATGCCGCCGCCGGGGAAGACGTAGGCGCCTGGTGCGAAGCTGGCCGTCATCGAACGGCGTGTCATCAGGACTTCTATGCCTTGCGCGGTGTCGCGCAGTAGGAGGACCGTCGCGGCTGGGCGCAGGGGGGCTGGGTCGCGGTGGGGGTGGAGTTGTTGGGAAGGGCGGGGCATGGTTTGGATTATGGCTTCTGGGGGTGGTTTTTGCTCCTGCGGTGTGCCCTCTGCTGAGAGTGGCTGGCCGGGGGTAGCCCGGCGGCTACTCACTTTTCTTTTGCTTCGCCAAAAGAAAAGTAAGCAAAAGAAAAGGCGACCCTGGTTGCTGCGTCCCTGCGCTTCGCTACGGGCAA
>NZ_JBFUBY010000005.1:0-35064 GCF_056405515.1 Polaromonas sp. P1_G2 | reverse complement strand
GGCCTCCACCGCCAAGGTCAAGACCTCCATGCAAAACCTCAAGGGCCTGCTACCGACCGACTACCCTTCGCTGCTGGCGCCCTGGCTGGTAGGGGGGGCCGCCAAAATGGCGCTCAATGCCTATGGCAAAAGCGGCATGGCCAGCCGGCTGCCCATGGTCGCCAACCTGGCGATTTCCAACGTGCCGGGCCCTCCGGTTCCGTTGTACCTGGCCGGCGCCAGGTTCCTGACCTTCCACCCGCTGTCCATCATCCTGCACGGCCTGGCGCTCAACATCACCATCCAGACCTACGCCGGCCATGTGGATTTCGGCATCATTGCCGACAAGAAGGCGCTGCCGCATGCCAAAGACCTGGCCAGGGCGATCGAAGAGGCCTTCACCGAGGCGCAGTCCTTGATGGCCAGCGCGGCGCCTGTCGCTGTTGCGCCTCAAAAACCAGCCAAGCCCGCGGCGAAAAAGGCCCCCCGCAAGGCGCTCCCGGTAAAAACCCGCAAGGCCGCTGTCACGAACGTGACGAAATCCCGCGCGCGGCCGCCAAAGTTAGAGGCGCCTCCCTCTGTAAACAAGCGTAAGCGCCTCCATACTGTTTGAGTCAGAACTCCAAAAGACAATCAATGCCCCACGCCATGGCAAGCCCGTCATCCAAGCGAAATTCTTCCGCCTTTCAAGACTCCCAAAAACCAGCCCCGCACGATGTTCCGCCCAGCGCCTGGCTGCTTGCACTCGAGTTGCGCGCATTCTGGGAATTCGGCGCCCTGCTGCCCGCCTGGCCGCTGCTGGCCCGCGCGCCGCGCGGCGACGGCCATGCCGTCATGGTGTTCCCCGGCCTCTCGGCCAACGACGCCACCACCGTGCCGTTGCGCCACTACCTGCAATCGCTCAACTACAAACCCTGGGGCTGGGAACAAGGTTTTAACTTCGGCCCGCGCGCCGGCGTGCTCGAAGAGGCCCGCGACAGCCTCAGCCGCACTTTTGAGGCCACGGGCCGCAAAGTCAGCCTGATCGGCTGGAGCCTGGGCGGCGTCTATGCGCGCGAGCTGGCCAAGGAAATGCCGGACAAGGTGCGCTGCGTGATCACGCTGGGCACGCCCTTCGCGGGCTCGCACAAGGCCACCAATGCCTGGCGCATTTATGAGCTCACCAGCGGCCGCAGCGTGGAGCGTGAATCCGACAACTACGACCTGCCCGCCGCCCCGCCCGTACCGACCACCAGCATTTATTCGCGCAGCGACGGCGTGGTGGCCTGGCAGGCCAGCATCCAGGCGCCCAGCGCCGCCAATCCGCAAACCGAGAACATCGAGGTGCTGGCCAGCCATATCGGCATGGGCGTGAACCCCAGCGCCTGGTGGGCCGTGGCCGACCGGCTGGCCCAGCCCGAAGGCCAATGGAAGCCCTTCGCGCGCGAGGACAAGGGACGGCTCCACGGCCTGGTTTATCCGGAACCGGCCCAGGCGACTTAACACCGCGGCGACGGAATGAAAAAAGCGCCTGCAGGAAAACCTGCAGGCGCTTTTTTGTTGGAGCCCCGAAAGCTTCAGCCCTTGGCGTAGTTGGCGATGCCGTCGGTGATTTCCTTCTTGGCCGCGTCCGGGCCTTCCCAACCCAACACCTTGACCCACTTGCCTTCTTCCAGGTCCTTGTAGTGCTCAAAGAAGTGGGAGATGGTCTTCAGGCGCAGCGGGTTCATGTCTTCGGGCTTTTGCCACTGGGTGTAGAGCGAGCATTTCTTGTCGATGGGCACGGCCAGCACCTTGCCGTCTTCGCCGGCTTCGTCTTCCATCTTCAGGATGYCGATGGCGCGGCAGGTCACCACCACGCCGGGGATCAGCGGCACCGGTGTAATCACCAGCACGTCGACCGGGTCGCCGTCGCCGCTGATGGTCTTGGGCACATAGCCGTAGTTGGTCGGGTAGTGCATGGACGTGCTCATGAAGCGGTCCACAAAAATCGCACCGGACTCCTTGTCCACCTCGTACTTCACCGGGTCGGCGTTCATCGGGATTTCGATGATCACGTTAAAGGATTCGGGAACGTTTTTACCGGGAGAAACTTTATCGAGGGACATGGTCGCTTGAGGTTTGTGTTGAAGAGAAAGAAATGAAATGAAAGGCTTCACACCACGTGAATAAGCGCTTGGCCGCGCCAGGAGTAATAACTAGCGGCTACCTGCAGCTCGGTATTTACCCTCATTTTACTGATTCAGGGCTTACGCATCGCGAACTTGTCATGTTTTCGCGTTAAATTTCGCGAGTTGGCCAATCGACCTTGTCTCCAAGCGTGACACAAGCAACGAGGAAGCAACGCAGCGGGGGCACCGCTCGCGTGGCACCCCCTCCAAGCGAAAAACAACGTAGGAGAATTTCAATGTCAGCTATGACAGGCAACTCGGCGCTCATTCTTGCGCTGGTCTGCGGACTGATCGCCGTCGGGTACGGCATCTGGGCACGCAGCTGGATTCTTTCCCAGGACGCAGGCAATGCGCGCATGCAGGAGATTGCAGCCGCCATCCAGACCGGCGCCGCCGCTTACCTTGCGCGGCAATACAAAACCATCGCCATCGTCGGCGTCGTCCTCACGGTGCTCATCGGCTTCTTTCTTGACGGCAAGACCGCCATCGGCTTCGTCGTCGGCGCGGTGCTCTCGGGCGCCTGCGGCTTTATCGGCATGAACGTCTCGGTGCGCGCCAACGTGCGCACCGCGCAAGCCGCCACCAAGGGCATAGGCCCCGCCCTGGACGTCGCCTTCCGCGGCGGCGCCATCACCGGCATGCTGGTGGTGGGCCTGGGACTGCTGGGCGTGACCGGTTTTTACTGGTTTCTGGTGGGCAACGGCAACTACACGCCTGACCTGAAGCTGGCCAACCTGCTGAATCCGCTGATCGGCTTTGCCTTCGGCTCCTCGCTGATCTCCATCTTCGCCCGGCTCGGTGGCGGCATCTTCACCAAGGGCGCCGACGTCGGCGCCGACCTGGTGGGCAAGGTCGAGGCCGGCATCCCCGAAGACGACCCGCGCAACCCGGCSRYGATYGCCGACAATGTCGGCGAYAAYGTSGGCGACTGCGCCGGCATGGCCGCCGACCTGTTYGAAACCTACGCGGTCACGCTGATCGCCACCATGGTGCTGGGCGCCCTGTTGCTGTCCAGCGCGGGCGCCACCGCCGCGGTGTATCCGCTGGCGCTGGGCGGCGTGTCCATCATCGCCTCCATCATCGGCTGCTTCTTCGTCAAGGCCTCGCCCGGCATGAAGAACGTGATGCCGGCCCTCTACAAGGGCCTGGCGATCGCCGGCGTGCTGTCGCTCATCGCCTTTTTCTTCGTCACCAAGTGGCTGATGCCCGACGACGCCGTGACGGCCACCGGCACCCAGATGCGCCTGTTCGGCGCCTGCGCGGTCGGCCTGGTCCTGACCGGCGCGCTCTGCTGGGTGACCGAGTACTACACCGGCACGCAATACAAACCCGTGCAGCACATCGCGCAAGCCTCCACCACCGGCCACGGCACCAACATCATTGCCGGCCTGGGCGTGTCCATGCGCTCCACCGCATGGCCCGTGATCTTTGTGTGTATCGCCATCCTGACGGCTTACGGGCTCGCGGGCCTCTACGGCATCGCGATTGCCGCCACCTCCATGCTGAGCATGGCCGGCATCGTGGTCGCGCTGGACGCCTACGGCCCTATCACCGACAACGCCGGCGGCATCGCCGAGATGGCCGAGCTGCCCAGCAGCGTGCGCGACATCACCGACCCGCTGGACGCCGTGGGCAACACCACCAAGGCCGTGACCAAAGGTTATGCCATCGGCTCCGCCGGCCTGGCCGCGCTGGTGCTGTTCGCCGACTACACGCACAAGCTCGAAGCCTATGGCAGCGTGATCACCTTCGACCTGAGCAACCCCAAGGTCATCGTCGGCCTCTTTATCGGCGGCCTGATTCCCTACCTGTTCGGCGCCATGGCCATGGAAGCCGTCGGCCGCGCCGCTGGCGCCGTGGTGGTTGAAGTGCGCCGCCAGTTCCGCGACATCAAGGGCATCATGGACGGCACCGGCAAGCCCGAGTACGACACCGCCGTCGACATGCTGACCACGGCCGCCATCAAGGAAATGATGATCCCCTCGCTGCTGCCCGTGGTCGTGCCCATCGTGGTCGGCCTGGCGCTCGGCCCGCAAGCCCTGGGCGGCCTGCTGATGGGTACCATCGTGACCGGCCTCTTTGTCGCAATCTCCATGTGCACCGGCGGCGGCGCCTGGGACAATGCCAAGAAGTACATCGAAGACGGCAACCACGGCGGCAAGGGCTCGGAGGCGCACAAGGCCGCCGTGACCGGCGACACCGTGGGTGACCCCTACAAGGACACTGCCGGCCCGGCCGTGAACCCGCTGATCAAGATCATCAACATCGTGGCGCTGCTGATCGTGCCGCTGGTGATGAAGTTCCACGGCGGCGCCGCGCAAGCCGCGCCCAGCGCTCCCATGGCCGAACCCGCCGCCGTGAGCGCACCGGCCGCCACTCCCACGGCGCCGGCCATGCCGGCCCCGGCGCCCACGCAAGCGCCCGCCGCAGCTGCCACGCCAACGCCGGCTGCACCCGCTTCCCGCTAGCCGGATAAAGCGGCTACGGCCCCAAGCAAAAAGCCCTGCACTGCAGGGCTTATTCTTTGTACGCACACAGCAAGGCTGCCGCGGCGTCGCCGCCAGCCGGTCAAGCCGGCATCAGCTGGCCCGCCCCTTGCCCAGCCTGCAGCAACGCCGGCGCCGCGAGGAATTCAAAGCGGCGAATCTCGCTCAGCGCTTCGCTGAGCGTCATCTCGCCGGATCGCATCAGGCAGCCGGTCAGGTGCTCCGTCAGTCCGGTGTATTGCGCCAGGACAGCCTTGGTTTCGCTGAAAAGCCGTTCGCTCTGGGCTTCCATGATGCTGCGTGTTTCCTCGTCCGGCGGGGCCGTGCCGCCGTCCTTGACGAGCGCGGCATAGTTCAGCCGGGTCTTGCGGTACATGCCCATTTCAGCCACCGCATGGTGCAGTAGCCGCGTCACGCGCGTGATGTCGTTGTGGGCGCCGCCCGTGGTGCCGTCCTCTCCGAAGAAAAGCTCTTCATTGGCCATGCCGCCCAGCAGCACGCGCACTTCATGCTCCATGTCGCCTTTGGTCTTGAGGAGATTGCTGTCCTGCTTGTGCAGTACAAAGCCCAGCGCGTTGTTGCGCGGATTGGCTTTGAGTGAAATCTTGATGGTGTTCATGTCGGCTTGCAGGGCATCCCAGTTGCCGCCTGCCAACTTGCGCTGGTGGTGAAAGTCCATCAGGAAGTGGCCCCACTCATGCACGGCGATGATGCGCCGGTCCCGCTCGCGCTCCTTGGTGGTGTTGTCGTTGACGTTGCCCACCAGCACACGCTCGGCGGCCTGCATCAGGGTGTGCGCGCCTATCATCTGGCCCGACTGCACGGCGATGATGCCGGCCTGGTTGACCATGGTCTCGAGGTCCGCCGGGCTGCAACCCTCCGTCAATTCCACAAAATGCCGCAGGTCCATATCCGGCAGCACCTTTTCCGCGCGCTGACGCAGGTAGTGGCCGGTGATGGCCAGGCGCTCCTGCTGGTTGGGCATGCGGAAGTCGACCTTCATCTGGAAGCGGCGGAGCATGGCCTCGTCCATCTGCAGGTTGGCCGAATTGAAATTGGACGCCACGATCCAGATGATTTCGGCATCCGACTTGGTCCGCACGCCGTCCAGGATGGCCAGCAGCATGTTCTGCGTGTCGTCGTCGTATTTCCGGTTGCCGCCGCGCCGCATGAAAAGATCTTGCGCCTCGTCGAGGAAGACGATGCAGCGCTTGCGCCGCGTGGCCAGCGCCAGGATGCGCGACAAGGTGTTGGAGCCGCCGGCGACATAACCGGTTTCCAGGTTGGCGGCCGAATGGAAAAGAATCGGCAGGTTCAGCTCCTTGGCCAGGTAGCTGGCCAGCTTGGTCTTGCCGGTGCCCGCCGGGCCGCTGAACATCACATTGAAGGGCTTGTTCACGCCATACGCCGCATATTCAAGGCGGCGTTCGTACTGGTCGCGGATTTGCGCGACCTCGGCCTTGATGTCGTCCATGCCGACCAGGTCTTCCAGGTCTCCGCTGATTTGCTGCGGGGAAATGAACTTGAGGGCCTTCCGTTGCCCGCCGACCTGGAACCACAGAAAGGCCAGCAGGCCCACGGTCAGCGCGGCGGACACCAGCGCGCTGGCGCCGCCTTTCCAGGCGTCCTGCTCGGATTGCGGACGCGCCTCGCCGAAACGCTGCTCAAGGCGCGCCAGCATGTCCTTGCTGGCGCCGTCAAGCGCGGCCTGCGGCACAAAAGCCAGCTTGCCGCCCCAGGGCGCCGTCACGGCCTTGTCGGCCAGGATCTTGGTCTCCATGTCCGAGGGGTAATAGGCGTACTGCCGGCCCTCCGACTCGACCAGCACAAAGCGTTCGGAAACGGTCCAGAGAATCGGGCGGTAAATGATGGTGATGCGCGCGACCGGGTGGGTCTCGAGAAAGCTCAGCACCGAGCCGCTCCCAAAGACCACCGGCAACGTGGTGTTGTAAGCCCAGGCCGCCTCGGCGCCTTGGCCCGTGGCCGCCATCGCTTTGACCTCCAGGCTCAGCTTTTCCTGCCGTTCCAAGGTGGACCAGGCGTAATACGCGCTTGCCGGAATCATCAGCGCCACGCCCAATACCGTGAGCTTCATGGCCAGGCTTTGTATGGTCAGCCAGTCGCGCAGGCGGGTCGCCGTGGTTTTAAGCCAGGCCCRCATGCCGGAGCCGGCGGTGGGTGCATCGCCGGCGGGAGCGGCATCGGTCGCGCATGAGGTGGGGTCTGTCATCGCAATATGTGTCCAGATTGCGGCCCGCAGTTGCCGGCTGCGGCCGCGGTCTGCGCCCGCGGGGCGCAATGTAGGCACCGTTCCGTATGTAGGAATTGGCGAGGTGCGTGTGTAGGTTCAATCCTACAGAAAAGCCCATTTCCCCACAGCAAAAATGTTGTAAACGGGGCGCCGCCGCACCACATCCAGACGTGAAAAACACACGCTTTTTTTAACCGTTACTTTCGGCCGGCCGCGAAGCGCTTGACCGGCGCCCCCACGGCCGGTTTCAAGCAAAATCAGGCGATGCAGCTCAATTACATCGCCAACGCCTCCCTCCCCTCCGTCTCCGGCAAGACCATTCCCGTCATCGACCCGTCCGACGGCCAGGTATTTGACGAAATCCAGCGCAGCAACGCCCACGACATCGACACCGCCGTGCGCAGCGCGCGTGAATGCCTGGAGCTGGTGTGGAGCCGCTTCAATGCCGCCGAGCGCGGGCGCCTGCTGATGCGCCTGTCGGCCAAGGTGGCCGAACACGCCGAGGAACTGGCCCAACTGGAGCAGCGCGATTGCGGCAAGCCGACCAAACAGGCGCGCGCCGACGCGGCGGCCCTGGCGCGTTACTTCGAGTTTTATGCCGGCGCCTGCGACAAGCTGCACGGCGACACCATTCCCTACCTGGACGGCTACAGCGTGATGACCTGGCGCGAGCCGCACGGCGTCACCGGCCATGTGATCCCCTGGAACTACCCGATGCAGATCTTCGGCCGCAGCGTGGGCGGCGCGCTGGCCGCGGGCAACGTCTGCGTGGTCAAGCCGGCCGAGGATGCCTGCCTCTCGCTGATCCGCGTGGCGCAGCTCGCCGCCGAGGTCGGCTTTCCGGCCGGCGCCATCAACATCGTGACCGGCTACGGCCACGAGGTGGGCGACGCACTCGCGCGCCACAAGGGCATAGACCACATCAGCTTCACCGGCAGCCCCTCCGTGGGCACGCTGATCCAGCAGGTGGCGGCCGAGCGCCACTGCCCGGTCACGCTSGAGCTGGGCGGCAAAAGCCCGCARATCGTYTTTGCCGACGCAGACCTCGACGCCGCGATTCCCGCCATCATCAATGCCATCGTGCAAAACGCAGGGCAGACCTGCTCGGCGGGTTCCCGCCTGCTGGTGGAGCAGGCGATTTACGAGCCACTGCTGCAGCGCCTGGGCCATGCCTTTGAAAACCTGCGCGTCGGCCCCGCCGCCATGGACCTGGACGTGGGCCCGCTGATCCGCCAAAGCCAGCAGCAGCGCGTCTGGGATTTTCTGAGCGACGCGCACGTCGCCAACATCGCCATGGTGGCCCAGGGCCAGATCGTCGACGAAGCGCCTGAGACCGGTTTTTACCAGGCGCCCACCCTGCTGCGCGACGTGCCGGCCACCCACCGGCTGGCGCAGGAAGAAGTCTTCGGCCCGGTGCTGTGCGCCATGAGCTTCAAGGACGAAAACCACGCCGTGGAACTCGCCAACGCCACCCAGTTCGGCCTGGTCGCCGGCATCTGGACACGCGACGGCGCGCGCCAGTTCCGCATGGCCAAACGTGTCAGGAGCGGCCAGGTCTTCATCAACAACTACGGCGCCGGCGGCGGCGTGGAGCTGCCCTTCGGCGGCGTGAAGTCCTCGGGCTACGGACGCGAAAAGGGCTTCGAAGCGCTATACGGCTTCACGACCTTGAAGACCGTGGCGGTGCGGCATGGATAAATTAAAACTTTGGGCGATGGCCGGTGCGATGCTTGCATCACTTCTGGCACAGCCTGCACATGCAAACGACTCCACCGCCAGGGTCGGCGCCGGCGGCCTCGAGCTGGTCAGGTCGGACGCCATTCGTATGGCGGAAGAAATTCTCGAAATTTCTCCCACACGCATACGGGTTCGCTACAAGTTTTTGAACGACAGCCAAAACGATGTGAAAACCATCGTGGCCTTTCCCATGCCGCGCTTTGGGTGGAACCCGGGAGAGGCGCAGCTGGACGCCAACGTGGGCCCCATGAGTTCGTTCGAGACTCGCGTCGATGGCCAAAAAGTCAACACACGTGTTGATACCAAGGCGTTCCTCAAGGGAAAAGACATCAGCGCATTGCTTCGGGCCCAGGGTTACACGGAAAAAGACATGGTCAACGCGATGAGTTGCAACCTTGGCGCAGTCAGCGGGCAGCAGTGCATCGCGGACTCCGTCGTCAAGCGGATTCCGGGCATTGCAGAGGGTGGCTCCCCCCGTTTCAGCGTCCAGGAGACCGCCTGGTGGGAACAAAAATTCCCCGCAGGAAAAATGGTGGAAATTGAACACAGCTACCAACCCAAAGTGGGCCAGGTCTACCAAATCCACAACTACAACGGTAAGCCGGATGACAGCGCTTTGCTCAGGCCCTGGGTGCCGGGTGGCAACTCAGGCACGGAAGACGGCCGCAGGGCATGCACCCATGAAGGCGGCGACGACGCCGTCATCTCCAAAGCCAACCGGCTTCAAAAATTAAATGACGGCGAGGTCTGGGTGACCCTGAATGACCTCGAGTATGTGCTGGGTACCGGCCGTAACTGGAAAGGGCCAATAGACAGTTTCACACTCCGGATCGAAAAGGCGTCACCAGACCAGATCGTCTCGCTTTGCTTCCCGGGGAAATCGCGACAAGTGGATAAACGCACGCTGGAATTCAAAGCTACGCGGTTTGTACCGCCGGATGACCTGGTCGTTTACTTCTACACGGTCAAAACCGCCGGTCAAATAAATCGGGAGCCATAAAAAAAATGATCTGGCTGTCCCGGTGTGTCCCGGTGTGTCCCGGTGGCGGGATGTAATAAGCTCACGTATCAGTTCAATAAATCAAAACACCTGGAGACAAGCCCATGCGGGTCAAAGACAAATCCATCATCGTGACCGGCTCCGGTGGCGGCATCGGTGAAGGCATCGCCCGGCGGCTGGCGGCCGAAGGCGCCAAGGTCATCGTCAACGACATCAACGTCGCCCTGGGCGAAAAAGTGGTGAGCGCCATCGTCAAAGCCGGCGGCACGGCTTCTTTTTTTGCCGCCGACGTGACGAAATCCGCTGAAGTGAAAGCGCTGGTCCAGGCCGCCGTGGACCGCTACGGCCGGCTCGACGTGATGGTCAGCAACGCCGGCTGGACACACCGCAACCAGCCCGCGCTCGACGTCAGCGAAGACGACTTCGACAAGTGCTACGCCATCAACGTCAAAAGCATTTACCTGGCCACCATCCATGCCACGCCGGTGTTCCGCAGCCTGGGCGGCGGCAGCTTCATCAACATCGCCTCCACGGCCGGCGTGCGCCCGCGCCCAGGCCTGACCTGGTACAACGGCTCCAAGGGCGCCGTCATCACCACCTCCAAATCGCTGGCGGCCGAGCTGGGCCCCGACAACATCCGGGTCAACTGCATCAACCCGGTGTTCAACCCCGACACCGGCCTCTCCGCCGATTTCGCCGGTGGCCCGCTGGACGAGGAACGCAAGGCGCGCTTTCGCGCCAGCATCCCGCTGGGGCGCTTTTCGACCGCGCTGGACGTCGCCAATGCGGCGCTTTACCTGGCCAGCGATGAGGCCGATTTCATCAGCGGAGTATGCATAGAGGTAGATGGAGCCCGCTGCGTCTGACGTGGATCGCTCCGCGATACCGCCCATCCTTTGGGGATAAGGCCTCTTTTTAGCGCTTCGGGCGGGCCAATGGAGTAAATTCTCCCCTTGGGCCCCTCACGATGACGACCGAAAAAATCATTCCGCTGGCAGATATCCGCTACGCAAGCCGCGTGCCGCACATCCCTGCCCGACTGGTAGCGCCCACCGGCCTGTTGAGCGACACGCGAGGCCGGCCGCTGCGGGATTTGCGCATCAGCGTAACCGACCGCTGCAATTTTCGCTGCAGCTACTGCATGCCGCGCGAGGTGTTCGACAAGGATTACGCCTTCCTGCCGCAGACCTCGCTGCTGAGTTTTGAGGAAATCACCCGCCTGGCCAAGGTGTTCGTGGCGCACGGGGTCGAAAAAATCCGCCTCACCGGCGGCGAGCCGCTGCTGCGCAAGCACCTCGAGGTGCTGGTCGAAATGCTGGCGAAACTGCAGACTCCGCAGGGCAAGCCGCTGGACATCACCCTGACCACCAACGCCTCGCTGCTCGCCAAGAAGGCCCAGTCGCTCAAGGACGCCGGCCTGCAGCGCGTCACGGTGAGCCTGGACGCGTTGGACGACGCCACTTTCCGCCGCATGAACGACGTGGACTTCCCGGTGGCCGACGTGCTCAAAGGCATTGAGATCGCGCAAAAGGTCGGCCTCGCGCCGCTCAAGGTCAACATGGTCGTCAAGCGCGGCACCAACGACGCGGAAATCCTGCCCATGGCTCGGCACTTCCGCCACACCGGTACGGTGCTGCGCTTTATCGAATACATGGACGTGGGCGCCACCAACGGCTGGCGCATGGATGAAGTCCTGCCCTCGGCCAAGGTGGTGGAGCGGCTGAACGCCGAGTTCCCGCTCACCGCCGTCAACCCGAACTACACCGGCGAAACCGCCGAGCGCTGGCGTTATGCCGACGGCGCGGGCGAGATCGGCGTGATCAGCAGCGTGACCCAGGCTTTTTGCGGCGACTGCAACCGGGCGCGGCTGTCCACCGAAGGCAAGCTGTTTTTGTGCCTGTTCGCCAGCCAGGGCCAGGATTTGCGCGCCCTGTTGCGCGGCGGCTATGCCGACGAGCAGATCGCCGCCGCCGTGGCCCACATCTGGCAGGGGCGCGACGACCGTTATTCTGAACTGCGCGCCGCCCTGCCCGCGGATACCAGCATGCCCGACAGCAGCGGCAAGCGCGTCGAAATGAGTTACATCGGTGGCTAGCATGACCAGCAACAGCCACAACGCCTCACTGCACGCCGAAGCCATCACCGGCCTGATCCTGGCCGGCGGGCGCGGCTCGCGCATGGGCGGCGTCGACAAGGGCCTGCAGAACTTCAACGGCGTGCCGCTGGCCCTGCACACGCTGATGCGCCTCTCCCCGCAGGTCGGAGAGGTGATGGTCAACGCCAACCGCAACCTGGCCGCCTATGAGGCCTTCGGTGTGCCGGTCTGGCCCGACAGCACCGGCCTGGGCGAGTTCGCCGGGCCGCTGGCGGGCTTTCTCACCGGCCKGGAGCGCTGCGAAACGCCTTACCTGCTAACCGTGCCCTGCGACACGCCGCTCTTTCCGGATGACCTGGTCGCACGCCTGGCTGAGGCTTATGTGCGCGATGGCGCCGACTTCGCCGTGGCCGCCGCACCCGAGGAAGACGGCCAGCTCAGGCCGCAGCCGGTGTTTTGCCTGATGGGCACCCACATGCTGGAAAGCCTGGTGCGCTTTACGCACGCGGGCGGCCGCAAGATAGATGCGTGGACGGCGCAGCACAAGACCGTGGCCGTGCCCTTCGACCGGCCCGGCGACGATGCGCACGGTTTCTTCAACGCCAACACCCTGGCCGAGCTGCACCAGCTCGAATCGCGCCTGCCGTGAAGACGCTGGACCAGATCGCCGCGGAGCTCCAGGGCTACGACCCGCAAGCCCTGTCGGCCGGCCAGGTGCTGGACTTCCTCTCCCGGCTGGTGGCGCCTGTCCAGGATGCCGTCAGCCTGCCGCTGTTCGAGGCCCTGGGCCGGGTGCTGGCCGAGGACGTGGTCTCGCCTTTTGACGTCCCGCCCCACGACAACTCTGCCATGGACGGCTTTGCCTTTGACGGCAGCCGGCTGGCCCCGGGCGCGGCGCTGGAACTGCGGGTGGCCGAAGGCACGTCGCTGGCCGGCAAGGCCTGGCAAGGCAGCGTGCAGCCCGGCGAATGCGTGAAGATCATGACGGGCGCCATCATGCCGCCCGGCCTGGACACCGTGGTGCCGCAGGAGTTCGTCAAGCAGCTTCAAGACAGCGAAGGCACACGCATCAGCATTCCGCCCGGCCTGCTGCGTACTGGCGACAACCGCCGCCTGCGCGGCGAAGACCTCGCGCAAGGGCTGCCGGCGTTGCGCAAGGGCGAGATCCTCACGCCGGCGCGGCTGGGACTGGCAGCGTCGCTGGGCCTGCCCACCCTGCCCGTCTGGCGGCCGCTGCAGGTGGCTTACTTTTCCACCGGCGATGAAATCCTCTCGCTCGGCGAAGCGCCGCGCGAAGGTGCTGTCTACGACAGCAATCGCTACACCRTCTTCGGCATGCTGAGCCGGCTGGGCTGCCAGGTCATCGACATGGGCGTGGTGCGCGACGACCCGGCCCTGCTCGAAGCCGCTTTCACCAAGGCCGCCGCGCGGGCCGATGCCATCATCACCTCGGGCGGCGTCAGCGTCGGCGAAGCCGACTTCACCAAGGCCATGATGAAAAAACTCGGCGACGTGGCTTTCTGGCGCATCGCCATGCGGCCCGGCCGCCCTATGGCCGTGGGGCGCATCCCGCCCGCAGAAGGCCAAGGCGGCAAGCCCAACGGCGCCATCCTGTTCGGACTGCCCGGCAACCCGGTTGCCGTGATGGTGACCTTTCTGGCCTTTGTGCGCCCGGCCTTGCTGCAGATGATGGGCGCCAGCGGCGCACCACCACCGCTGCTCAAGGCCCGCAGCGCGGAAGCGATACGCAAAAAAGCCGGCCGCACCGAATACCAGCGCGGCTGGGTTTCAACAGCGCCCGACGGCTCTTTACAGGTCAAGACCACCGGCAGCCAGGGCTCCGGCGTGCTGCGCTCCATGGCTGAGGCCAATGGCTTGATCGTGCTGCATCACGCGCAGGGCAATGTCGCAGTCGGCGACGAGCTTGATGTGCTGATGTTTGACGGCGTCCTGTAGATCCAGTCGAATGCCGCGGCGCCGGCGGCCCTAGTCGTTCCGGGGCTCCGATAGCGGCGGCAAGTCTTCGTAGCCGAAAAAATAGGGCACCACCCGAAAGCTCATCAGCAGGCCGCCGTTTTCCGGTGTGGTGCTCAGGCGTTCATAGTCCTGCGCGGCCAGGGGCTGTATTTTCTCGGCATCGCGTTGCCGGCTGAAAACACCGTGGCGCCACTGGTAAACCTCACCGAGTTTTTCCTGGTAGGTGTAGTGATGCTGGTTGTCGTTGTAATAGTCGTCAAACCGGTTGCCGCCCAGATAGATCGCGTTGGAGCCTTCATAGCCTGTCTTCTGGCTGGTGCCCGGGTCGGTGTTCAGGAAGTATGCCCAATCGCCCGGGACAAAGTTGCCGGCCGCAACACCGCCCACCATGCGCAGGACCTTGCCCGGGCGCTCAAGCTCCAGCGGATCAAAATCAGCTTCAAAACTCCACATCCGGCCGGGTTCCAGGTCGACCAGCGGCTCACCGTCGGCCAGCAATCGCCGCTCCACGGTGCGCGCCCTGCCTGCATCCCCCTTGACACGGCGAAAGTAATCCAGCGCGCCTTGGGCAAACACCACCTTGGTCGCGGCGTAGCAGCCTATCTCGTACTTCCCCTGCTCAAAAAACATGTCATTGAGCGCTTGATGCAGAGGGGTGCGGAGCTTGGGCGTTCCATTGACCCAATAGCGGGAATTCCACTTGGCAGGACCGCCCTCGGGCCAGCCCCATTCCAGCACCTCGGCCCAGATCACCGTGTTCTGGYGGATGCCGACGTGGTCGACCAGAGCCTGCACATCGCAGGCCTTTCCCCTGAACTCGGTCAACCTGCCGGGGTGCAGCAAGGCCAGCAGGATTTCTTTCTTCGAGACTGTCTTGAGCTTGCGAGTCTTGTTGTTTTTCACAGGCACCAGCACCGTCTCGTCCTTGATGGCCAATTCCGGACGTTGCGCCAGCCACAGGGTGCTCACGGCCGCGCCTGAGCCCAGCAGGGAATACGTCATGGTCCCTCGAGGCTTGTCGAAGGTCTCCTGAACCAGCCGGGCCGGAATGCCGAGCCGCTGGAGGTACCGGAACATGTCGGGGCTGAGTTGCGCCAGCTGGGAGGGCGAACAGAAAAACTGCACGCCATAGGCCCCCGCGACGGCCGTCTCCTGCGCCCGTGCGGAAACCGCCAGGCCGGCCGCCAGCAGGAATGGAATCAGGAAGGAAGCAAGGTTACGGATTCGGCCCGCAGGGTGTGCGGTCAAACCGGCTTTCTCATCACCATGCCAGGAGCCCGGTGTGGCGTGTGCGGCATCTTGGGGTCATTTCGCCACGTACTCCGGGTGCTCAAGGTGTTCATCGGGCTGCTCTTTGGCAATGGTCTTGTTCGCGCCCGGAATGGCCTTGCGGGCAAACAGGGTGTACATGGTGGGCACCACGAAGACGGCCAGCAAACTGCCCAGCGACATGCCGCCCACGATCACCCAGCCGATCTGCGTGCGGCTTTCGGCGCCTGCGCCGTGTGACATGGCCAGCGGCAGTGCCCCCAGTACCATGGCGCCGGTGGTCATCAGGATGGGGCGCAGGCGCTGGGACGAGGCCTTGACGACGGCGTCGATCATCTCCATGCCCTGCCCGCGCAGCTGGTTGGTGAACTCGACGATCAGAATGCCGTGCTTGGTGATCAGGCCGACCAGCGTGATCAGCCCGATCTGGGAATACACATTGAGCGAGCCGCCGGACCATTTCAAAGCCAGCAAGGCGCCCAGCATGGACAGCGGCACCGACAGCATGATCACCAGCGGGTCGATAAAGCTCTCAAACTGCGCGGCCAGCACCAGGAAAATAAACAGCAGCGCCAGCACAAACACGATGGCCAGCGCGCCTTGCGAGTTGCGGAATTCGCGCGAGGTGCCGTTGAGGTCGGTGCTGTAGCCGGTCTTGAGCACCTTGGCGGCGGTCTGGTCCATGAACTTGAGCGCTTCGCCCAGCGAGTAATCGCCCGAGAGGCTGGCGGTAAACGAAACCGAGCGCCGCTGGCCGAAGTGGTTGAGTTCGCGCGGCGAGACGCTTTCGCGTACCTTGACCAGCGCCGACAGCGGGATCATGGCGTCGTTACGGCCGCGCACATAAATGCGGTCGATGTCGTCGGGCGTGGTGCGGCCGCTGGCCTGGGTCTGCACGATCACGTCGTATTGTTCGCCGTCGCGTTTGTAGCGCGTCACGTTGCGCCCGCCCAGCAGGGTTTCGATGGCCTTGGCCACCACCTCGACGCTCACGCCCAGGTCGGCGGCCTTGTCACGCTCGACGTCAATGCGAAGCTCGGGCTTGTTCAGGCGCAAGTCGACGTCGACCGAGACGATGCCCGGGTTCTTGGCAATTTCCTCCTGCATCTGGCGCGTGACGGCATTGAGGTTCTGGTAGCTGTCAGAGGTCTGGATCACGAAGTTGACCGGGCGGTCGCGAAAGCCCTGGCCCAAGGACGGCGGCGTGATGGTGAAGACGTTGACGCCCGGCAAGGCGTTGAATTTGGGCTGCAGTTCGCGCGCCATGTCCATGGTCGAGCGCTTGCGTTCGTCCCAGTCCACAGTGCGGTAGACCACACTGGCCTGAGCTACCGTGGGGTTGCCGACGTTGCCGAAAATACGGTCGAACTCGGGAAACGGCTGGCCCATTTTTTCAAGGGCCTGGGCATAGCGGTTGGTGTAGTCCAGCGTGGCGCCGTCCGGTGCGGTGACGTTGGCCAGGATGACCCCGCGGTCCTCCATGGGAGAGAGCTCCCGCTTCATGCCGGGAAACACCAGCGCAATGGCCAGCGCGCTGAGCGCCATGACGCAGATGACGATCCAGCGTGCCTGGAAGGCGAAGGCCCTGAGCTTCTGGCCCCAGCCCGGGGTGTCGCCCGAAGGCTCCCAGCGCTTGGTGACCACCCACCGCAGCACCGAGCCGTACCGGTCGGAGATTGACGTCAACAGCCGCTCCATGAAGCGGTCAAAACGATTCGGCTTGGGGTTGTGCTTGAGCAACTGGGTGCACATCATGGGCGTGAGCGTGAGCGCCACAAAGCCCGACACCACCACCGCGCCGGCCAGCGCCAGCGCGAACTCCACGAACAGCCGCCCGGTGCGGCCCGGCGTGAACGCCAGCGGCGCGTACACGGCGACCAGCGTGGCCGTCATGGTGACCACCGCGAAGCCGATCTCGCGCGCGCCCTTGATGCCRGCCGAGAACGGGTCCATGCCCTCCTCGATGTGGCGGAAGATGTTCTCCAGCATCACGATGGCGTCGTCCACCACCAGGCCGATGGCCAGCACCAGCGCCAAAAGGGTCAGCGTGTTCACGGTGAAACCCGCCAGGGCCATCATCGCGAAGGTGCCGATCAGGCTCACCGGGATGGTGATGATCGGAATGATGGAAGCGCGCATGGTGCGCAGGAACACAAAAATCACCAGCGCCACCAGGATGATGGCCTCGGCGATGGTGCGGTAGACGTTCTTCACGGACCGGTCGATGAACACCGAGTTGTCGTTGGCGATGTCGATCAGCACGTCGGGCGGCAAATCGGCCTTCAGCTTGGGAATGGCCTCGCGCACGCCTTTGGACAAGTCCAGCGGATTGGCGGTGGCCTGGCGGATCACGCCGATCGCCACTGCCGAGCGGCCATTGAGCCGGACGGCCGTGCGCTCGTCGGCGGCGCCCTCTTCCACCCGGGCCACATCACGCACCTTGACCGAAAAGCCGTTGACATTCTTGACCACGATGTCGCTGAACTGGCCGGGCCTGACCAGGTCGGTCTGCGAGGTCACGCTGAATTCGCGTTGCTGCGACTCGATGCGGCCGGCCGGCAGCTCCAGGTTGCTGCGGCGGATGGCGTCCTCGACATCCTGCGTGGTGAGGCGGTAGGAGGCGAGCTTGTCGGTGTCCAGCCAGACGCGCATCGCGTACTTGCGCTCGCCGAAGATGCGCACGTCGGCCACGCCGGTGACGGTCTGCAGGCGCGGCTTGACGATGCGGTTGACCAGGTCGTTGATCTGCAGCGGCGTCATGGACTCGCTGGAAAACGCGATCTGTATCACCGGAAAGGCGTCGGCCTCGACCTTGGCGATCACCGGCTCCTCGATGGCCTGCGGCAAGCGGTTGCGGACACGCGAGGTGCGGTCGCGCACCTCGGCGGCGGCGGAGTCGGCGTCTTTTTCGAGGCGGAAACGCACGCTGATCTGGCCCTGGTCGGCGCGGCTGATCGAGGTGATGACATCCACCCCGTCAATGCCGGCGATGGAGTCTTCCAGCGGCTTGGTCACCTGGGATTCGATCACTTCCGCGGAAGCGCCCACATAGCGCACGCTCACGGTCACGACCGGCTCGTCGATCTTGGGGTATTCGCGTACCGTGAGGCGGTTGAAACTGACCGCCCCTATCAGCACGATCAGCAGCGACAGCACGGTGGCGAAGACCGGACGGCGTATGGAGACTTCAGCGAGTTGCATAGGTGTCTGTGAAAGCTTCTGGCCGGTCGGCGCTCAGGCCGGGTCGCGCGCCGGCGGGCCGGACGGGCCGCGCTCGGCGGGTGCCACGCCGCGCACCGGGACCAGCGCGCCGGGAGCCTCCGACACCACCACGCCGCAGGGATTGGGGCCGGCCAGGGGGGCTTGCTGGGCTGCGGGGGCCGTCGCGGTCGCGGCAGTCTTCACCGGCGAGGCGACCTCGGGAGCTGTGGGGGCGGCTGTTGCCGGTGAAGCGGGGGACACCGCCGATGCGGCTGAAGAAGCGCTGGCGGCTGGTTTTCCATTGCCCGCGCGGCTGGCGGCATTCGCGGCCAGGTCCACCACGCTCACCACCGTACCGTCGCGCTGCACGCGCTGCTGGCCGGTTGCGACTACGATGTCACCGGGTTCCAGGCCTTCGAGGATTTCGACCTTGCCCGGGCTGCGCAGGCCGACCTTGACTTCCACGCGCTTGGTGATGCGCGTCTGCCCGTTCGGGCCCTCCAGCAGCTTGATGACAAACTGCCGGCCGCCCTGCGGAACAATCGCTTCCTCCGGTATCACCCGGGCGTTCTCACGCACGCCGAACACCGCGTTGACGCGGGCGAACATGCCGGGGCGCAGCTGCAGCTGGCGGTTGTCGATGCAGCCGCGAATGCCGATGGAGCGGCCGTTGGCGTCGATCAAAGGATCGATGGCCTGGATCTGCGCGTTGTACTTGCGGCCAGGCAAGGCGTCGATGTCGAGCGTCGCCGTCTGTCCGCGCCTGACCTTGTTCTGGAAGCGCTCGGGCAAGCGGAAATCGACAAAAATCGCTTCAATGTCCTCGATGTTGACGATGTCCGCGCCGTCCTTGAGGTAGTCGCCGACGTTGACGAGGCGTATGCCGGCGATGCCGTCAAAAGGGGCAATGATTTTCAGGCGTGCCGCCGTGGCCTTGGCCAGCGACAGCTTGGCTTCGGCCACCTGCAGGTTGGCCGCGCTTTCATCGAGGGAGCGCTGGCTGATGAAGTTTTGCGCCACCAGCTCCTGGTTGCGCTTCTGGTTGGCCCGGGCGATCGAGAGTTCGGCCTGGCTTTGCTGCACCTGGGCCAGCGGCAGCTGGTCGTCGAACTGCACCAGCACCTGGCCCTTGCGCACACGCTGGCCGTCGGTGAAATTGAGCTGGGTGATGCGCCCGCTGACCTCGGGCCGCAAGACCACGCCGCGGCGCGAACGCAAGCTGCCCACGGCCGGGGTGTCGTCCGACAGTCTGGCGATTTCCACCCTGGCGGCTTCCACCGTGACCGGTTTTCCCGCATTCGCATTGGTCCCATTGCCGGCAGCCGAAGGCCCGGCGGCATCCGGCGCCTTGGGTTTCTGGAGCCACCAGGCGGCGCCCGACGCGACCGCAATGCCCGCGACGGCGACCACTGTGTAGATTACTTTTGATGCCATGGGGAGGAAAACTTGTTATACAAAGAGATACAAAGTTCCAATGTAGCAGGACACCCTGGCGCGCGCAGCCTTTTCCGCCCCCTGACAGGGGCAAGCGCGGTAGCTTTACAACGGCTTTACCATGCTGCCGGCTCACCTCCGCGACCCCGGACGCTACGTACGCTTATGGTGCGTGCCCCGCACGGGGATGTGCGCCGGCCAATACTTGCTTGGTGCCTGTTTTTGCGCGCGTGTTCCCACAGCGGTACTAGGCTGTCCAAAGCCGCTGTTACAAGCGGCCCAGTGCGCGTTCCACGCCCTTGTTGGCCAGCGCGTCGGCGCGCTCGTTGCCGGGATCACCGGCATGGCCCTTGACCCAGCGCCAGTCGATCTTGTGGCCGCTGCCGCTCACCAGCGCGTCCAGGCGCTGCCACAGGTCCACGTTCTTCACGGGCGCCTTGGCCGCCGTGCGCCAGCCTCTAGCCTTCCAGCCGTGTATCCACTCGGTGATGCCTTTACGCACGTACTCGCTGTCCAGGTACAGGGTCACGCTGCAGGGCCGCTTGAGCGCCGTCAGCGCCTCGATGACGGCCATCATTTCCATGCGGTTGTTGGTGGTGCCCAGTTCACCGCCGAACAGCTCCTTTTCGGTGCCGCCCTGGGACAGCAGGACACCCCAGCCGCCGGGTCCGGGATTACCCTTGCATGCGCCGTCGGTGTAGATCACGACGGGCTGGGGAGTGGCTGCTGGGCTGGTGGATAAATCGGTCATGCGTTGGGTTTGCTTTGTAAAACGAAAACGCCGGGCCCATGCCCGGCGGTGAAAAAAAAGAAATCAGCTCAGGCCGGCGGCCGCAAGCGGACGGCCGGCTCCTTGTTGGCCACCGCGGCCGGTGCCGCCGCCGGGGCCTTGCGCGTCTTCCAGGCGGGCTCCAGCAGCCGGACGCCCCGCACGCGTTTRACCGCCGCGAGAAAGTACACCGCGCCGAAAATCGGCCACCAGCGCTCGCCCGCCGCGTCCATCCACTCGAAGCGGTCCAGCCAGGCCTGGCTGGTCAGCGCCGGTCGGTAGCAGCCGAAGCGCCCCGACTCTACCTCAAAGTCCAGCAGCCTCAGCCAGTCGCGCAGCCGCCAGTAACCGATGAAGTCGCCCGTGCTGGGCAAAAACAGCTTGTCGTAACCCCAGCGCTGGTACAGGTGGCCGCGGCGCTGGCGCAGGCCCCAGAGGCTGGTGGGGTTCAGCCCGCTGATGACCACGCGGCCCTCGGGCACCAGCACGCGGCTGACTTCGCGCAGCGTGGCGTGCGGGTCGCGGCTGAGTTCCAGCGTGTGCGGCAGCACCACCAGGTCCAGGCTGCTTTCCGGGAACGGCAAGGCGCCCGAGTCGGTCAGCAGGGCCGCGCGCCGGGAACTTGCCGCGGGGGCCGTGGTCGCATCAGGGGCCGGTGAAGGCGCGGCGGCATGAGGAAGGGACTCGAGCGCGAGCCATTTGTGCGGCATGCGGTTTGCTTGCAGGGCATCGAGTTCCGGCAGGCCCAGCTGCAGGGCGTGGTAACCAAACACGTCGCTCACGGCTTCGTCGAAATGCGTGCGCTCCCAGCCCAGCAGATAAGCGCCGGGCGGCGTCTTCAGCCAGTCGGTCAAACCTATAATTTCAGAGCTCATCGAGACACCGCATGTATTTGATTCCCATCCCCGCTTTTGACGACAACTACCTCTGGTTGTTGCATGACGGCAAACGCGCCCTGGTTGTGGACCCGGGAGATGCCGGGCCGGTGCTGCGCGCCCTGGACGAGCACGCATTGCAACTGGAGTCGATTCTAGTCACGCACCACCATGCGGACCACACAGGCGGCGTGGATGCCCTTCGTGAAGCCACGGGCGCCCAGGTCTGGGGCCCGGCCACCGAGCGCATTCCGCAGCCTTACACACACCTCACGGGCGGCGGCACAGCCCACGCGCTCGGCCTCGATTTCCAGGTGATTGACGTGCCCGGCCACACGGCGGGCCACATCGCTTATTACACGCCGGACGTGGATGGCAAACCCCTGCTGTTCTGCGGCGATACGCTGTTCTCGGGCGGCTGCGGGCGCCTGTTTGAAGGCACGCCGGCGCAGATGCTGGCCTCGCTCGACAAGCTCGCCGCCCTGCCCGGCAACACCGTGGTCTGCTGCACCCATGAATACACGCTCAGCAACCTGCGTTTTGCGATGGCCGTGGAACCCGGCAATGCCGAGCTCGCGGCCTACCAGGCCCGATGCGTGCGCCTGCGCGAGCAGGGTGTGCCGACCCTGCCGAGTTCGATAGCGCAGGAATTGCGGATTAATCCCTTCTTGCGAACGCGGCAAGCCACTATCATGGCGGCTGCCCGGCACTTTGATGCGTCGGCCCGTGACGAGACCACCGTATTTGCCGCCATCCGGCAGTGGAAAAACCAATTCAAATGACGCCACACTCCCGCACCACTGCCGCTTCAGCCGCTTCAGCCTCTTCCCCCTTCTCTTTTTTCCGCCTTGTTTCGCTGGCCTTCGTCCTCGTCACGGCACTGCTGGCGGGTTGCGCCACCCAGGCGCCCGGCCTGCCCAGCGACCCGGTGCTGACCACCGGCGGCCCTGCCACCAAACCACTGCTGCCCAACGGGCCGCTGCAGGCCATCACGCCGGGCCAGGCAGGCTCGCACCAGAACGTCGCCTCCACCGAGCCGCCCAAGGAGCTCTGGGACCGCATACGCCGCGGCTTTGCCATGCCCGACCTGCAAAACGAACTCGTCACCGACCGTGAGCAGTGGTATGCCAGCCGGCCCGACTACATCCAGCGCATGACCGAGCGCTCCAGCAAATACCTGTTCCACATTGTTGAAGAGCTGGAGCGCCGCCAGATGCCCACCGAGCTGGCCCTGCTGCCCTTCATCGAGAGCGCCTTCAACCCRCAGGCCGTCTCCAGTGCCAAGGCCGCCGGCATGTGGCAGTTCATGCCGGCCACCGGCAAGTATTTCGACCTGAAGCAAAACGCCTTCCGCGACGACCGCCGCGACGTGCTGGCCTCCACCCGCGCCGCACTGGACTACCTGCAAAAGCTTTACGGCATGTTCGGCGACTGGCACCTGGCGCTGGCCGCCTACWACTGGGGCGAAGGCAGCGTGGGCCGCGCCATCGCCAAGAACCAGCGCGCCGGCCTGGGCACCACCTATGCCGACCTGAACATGCCCGCGGAAACCCGGCTCTACGTGCCCAAGCTGCAGGCCGTCAAAAACATCGTCGCCAATCCGCAGGCTTTCCGCACCGAGCTGCCGCTGATCGAAAACCATCCCTACTTCCAGCAGGTGCTGATCACGCGCGACATCGACGTGGCCCTGGCCGCGCGCCTGGCCGACGTCAAGATCGAGGACTTCAAGGCGCTGAACCCTTCGGCGCACCGCCCCGTCATCATCGCCGCCGGCACGCCGCAGATTCTGCTGCCCTGGGACAACGCCACGGTGTTCCAGCGCAACTTCGAGGCCTACACCCAGGGCCAGTACGCCAGCTGGACCGCCTGGACCGCGCCCAGCACCATGAACCCGGCCGAGGCGGCGCGCCGCACCGGCATGAGCGAAGCCGACCTGCGCGGCGTCAACAACATCCCGCCGCGCATGCTGATCAAGGCTGGCTCCACCCTGCTGGTGCCGCGTTCGGCCAAGGTTGAAAACGACGTCACCTCCCACATC
The DNA here is from genome assembly GCF_056405515.1 of Polaromonas sp. P1_G2. NCBI lineage: Bacteria > Pseudomonadati > Pseudomonadota > Betaproteobacteria > Burkholderiales > Comamonadaceae > Polaromonas > Polaromonas sp. P1_G2. The sequence goes on along the minus strand of NZ_JBFUBY010000005.1, from coordinate 11,803 downwards.
GCCGACACCGCCCAGGTGTCCTTCGCGCCCGAAATCGTCACGCGGCGCACCACCGTCAAGGCCCGCAAGGGCGAATCGGTGGCCACCATCGCCAAGCGCTACGGCCTGAGCGCCGCCAGCGTGGCCGAATGGAACAACGTCAGCGCCTCCAGCGCTTTCAAGGTGGGCCACCAGGTGGTGGTGTTCCTGCCGGTCAAAAGCCATGCCGCTTCGGCCGCCCGCGGCAAAGGCAAAAGCAGCGTGAAGGCCGTCAAGCGCGGTTCGGCCAAGCCCGTCGTGAAATCCAAAAAACGCTGAAGCCCGCGGCCCCCGCCGCTAAAGCTTGAGGGTGCCGACGCCGAACAGGCCTATCAGGCCGATGACGATCAGGTAGATCGCCACGATGTAGTTGAGCAGGCGCGGAATGATCAGGATCAGGACGCCCGCGATCAGGGAAACAAGCGGGCCTATGCTGAGAGAAAGGTTCATGGCGTTTTCCTTGGAGTTTTGGATGCCGGCTTGCCCACCTTCCCTTGCGCGGCGGCAAGGAGGCCCGGAATGGCGCAAGTCCGGCCTTGACTGTAAGCAGGCAAGCAGCCAGAGACTGTAGGACGACAGGAACTTGCGCTACAGGGAAAGGGGATGCGGAAAGCGTCAGAGCTTTTCCGTCTCGCCGCTGCGCGGCTGCCACTTCATGAGGCGTTTCTCGAGCCGCCCCACAATGCCGTCCAGCACCAGCGCGAAGGCCGTCAGCACCACGATGCCGGCGAACACGGTGTTGACGTCGAAGGTGCCTTCGGCCTGCAGGATCAGATAGCCCACCCCGCGCGCCGAGCCCAGATATTCACCCACCACCGCGCCCACAAACGCCAGGCCCACCGAGGTGTGCAGGCTGGAGAACACCCAGCTCGTGGCGCTCGGCAAATACACGGTGCGCAGCAGCTGCCGCTGGTTGGCGCCCAGCATGCGGGCATTGGCCAGCACCACCGGGCTGACTTCCTTGACGCCCTGGTAGACGTTGAAGAACACGATGAAAAACACCAGCGTGACGGCCAGCGCCACCTTGCTCCAGATGCCCAGGCCCAGCCACAGCGAGAAGATCGGCGCGAGGATCACACGCGGCATGGAGTTGGCGGCCTTGATGTAGGGATCCAGGATGGCGCTGGCCGTGGGCGCGAGCGCCAGCCACAGGCCGCAGGCCAGGCCCAGCACCGTGCCTATGCCGAACGCCAGCACGGTCTCCAGCAAGGTCGTGCCCAGGTGCAAATAGATGTCGGCATTGCCGGGCAACCCGTCGGGAAACAATGCGCTGGGCCCGAAGCCGAAGGGCATGAACCAGCTCCAGACCCGGCCCGCCACCTTGATCGGCTCACCCAGGAAAAACGCGATCTTCTGGTCACGCGAAGCCGCGTGCCAGGCCAGCAGGATGACGACCAGCAAACCCAACTGCCAGGCGCGCAGGTTTTTTTCGGAAGGCTTGAGATGGTGCAACATGCTCAGGCGGCTTTCTTGAGCTGTTGGGCGTAACCCTTGAGCACCTCATCGCGCAGCACGTTCCAGATCTGCGTATGCAGCTCGACAAAACGCGGCTGGTGGCGCACCTCGGCCACGTCGCGCGGGCGCGGCAGGTCGATCGCGAATTCGCCCATGGGGTGCGTGCCCGGGCCGGCCGACAGCACGACCACGCGGTCGCTCATGGCGATGGCCTCGTCGAGGTCGTGGGTGATGAAGAGCACGGCCTTCTTTTTGGCGGCCCAGAGTTCCAGCACCTCGTTTTCCATGAGCTGACGGGTCTGGATGTCCAGCGCGCTGAAGGGTTCGTCCATCAGGATGATGTCCGGGTCCAGGGCCAGCACCTGGGCCAGCGCGGTGCGCTTGCGCATGCCGCCCGAAAGCTGGTGCGGGTAGCGGTCGCCGAAGCCGCCCAGGCCCACGCGCTCCAGCCAGGCCTGCGCCTGGCGGCGCGCCTCGGCGTCGGGAATGCCGCGGTACTGCAGGCCCATCATGACGTTGGCCAGCGCGCTGCGCCAGGGCATCAGCGCCTCGGTCTGGAACATGTAGCCGGCGCGCGTGTTGATGCCGGCCAGCGGCTGGCCGAATACCTTGACCTCACCCGACGAGGCCTCGAGCAGGCCGGCGCCTATGTTGAGCAGTGTCGATTTGCCRCAACCCGTCGGCCCGACGACCGACACGAATTCACCAGCCCGTATGCGCAAGGTGGTGTCGCTGACCGCCGTGTAGCGCTGGCCCGCATCGTCGCGCGAACGAAAGGTGCAGCTGATGTCGATCAGCTCCAGGGCGTAGGCGTTGTCGGGTTCCGGCATGGCGGGAGCTTACAGCAAGCTGCCTGCGCGAGGCAGGCAGCTTGGGGTGGTCGTGCGGGCGCGTTCAGGCTTTGAATCGGTCCTTGGCCTTGCGCGAGAACTCGTTGGTATAGGTCTTGGCGATGTCTATCTTGTCGGCCTTGATGCTGGGGTCAAAGCTGGCCAATGCCTTGAGCGCCGTGCGCGCGCCGTCGTCGGGAATGATGCCATCGAGTGAAATCGACTCGCGCACCTTGTTGAAGGACGCAAGATAGAGCGCGCGGTCGCCCAGCAGATAGCTCTCGGGCACGGTCTTGATGATGTCGCCCGGGCCGGCGGTCTGCAGCCACTTGAGGCCGTGCACGATGGCATTGGCCAGTGCCTGGCAGGTGTTGGGATTCTTTTGAACAAACTCCAGGGGCGCATACAGGCAGCCCGCCGGCATGGAGCCGCCGAACACCTCCACCGTGCCCTTGAGCGTGCGCGTGTCGCTGATGATCTTGACCTCGCCCTTTTGCTCGAGCATGGTCATCACCGGGTCGGTGTTGCTCATCGCGTCGATCTGGCCCGAGCGCAGCGCGGTCAACGCGCCGGCCGCCGTGCCCACGCCGATAAAACTCACGTCGCCGGGCTTGAGGCCCGCGCGCGACAACACCAGGTTGGCCATCATGTTGGTCGACGAGCCCGGCGCCGACACGCCGATCTTCTTGCCCTTCAGGTCGGCCAGGGTCTTGTAGTTGGGCATGTTCTTCGTCGAGATGCCGAAGGCGATCTGCGGCGCCCTGCCCTGCAGCACAAAGGCCTGGAACATCTGGTTCTTGGCTTGCAGGTTGATGGTGTGCTCAAACGCGCCCGAGCACACGTCGGCCGAGCCGCCCACCACGGCCTGCAGCGCGCGCGCGCCGCCGGCAAAATCGCTGATCTCGATGTCGAGGCCTTCGGCCTTGAAGTAGCCCAGCTGCTCGGAGATCGTGAGCGGCAGGTAATAAAACGCAGCCTTGCCGCCGACCGCAATCGCGATCTTGCTCTTCTCGGGTTTGGGCTGGGCGCGCAGCGATGGGAATGCCAGCGTCGCCACAGCCAGCGCAGTGCCGCCGGCAAAGCCGCGGCGGGAAATCAGGGGATGGCGGTTCATTCAAAGCCTCTCTTCTTGTGGATGGCACAAGCTTATCGAGACGTAAAAAAACCCGCATCGGGGTCATCCCGTGCGGGTTTTTACCAAAAATCATGCGCTGCGGTTACTAAAGGTTACCGCCCGCGCCACTCGTCAGCGATAGCCGGAAAAAAGAATGCAGATGTTGATGAACAGCGCGACCGCCCAGATGGTCGAACGCGCTTTGGCCAGGTCGGCCACGTACATCATGATGTAGGCGATGCGCAGGAACACAAACAGCAGGGCCAGGATGTCCAGCCGCGTCTGCCCGGCTTGCAGCAGGTGCGCGATGATCACCGCCGCAAAGAAGAACGGCAGGGCTTCAAAGGTGTTGTGCTGGGCCGCATTGGCGCGGCCGCGCCAGTCGGTTTGCCGCGCCAGCCAGCCGCGCGGGTTGTGGTTGTCAAAGCCGCCGTCGCGCCGGGGCGTGCCCATCATGCCGTATTTGGCCAGCGCCGCGCAGGCGATCGGCAACAGGGCCGCGATCAGGACACACCAATAGGCAATGGTGAAGCGTGCGAATGTCATGGGTGGGTTCCTTTCGTTTGTTGTTGTGTCGTTGCGGCCGCTGCGATCATGGCCCGGCCGCAATCAAAAAATAGCGCCGCCCCTCAGCGGCGGTCCACCAGCGCATGGGCAATCGTGCCCAGGTCCACATATTCAAGTTCGCTGCCCACAGGCACGCCGCGCGCCAGGCGCGTCACCTGCACGCCGCGGCTCTTGAGCGCCTGGGCGATCACATGCGCCGTGGCCTCGCCTTCGGCGGTGAAGTTGGTCGCGAGGATCACTTCCTGCACCTCGCGCGAGGCTGGCGGCAAGGCCTCGCCGCGCTCGTCCTTGGGCACCACACGGTCGAACAGCTTTTGCAGTCCGATGTCGTTGGGGCCTATGCCGTCCAGCGGGCTGAGCTTGCCCATCAGCACGAAGTACAGGCCCTTGTAGGCCAGCGTGCGCTCCAGCGCCGCCTGGTCGGCCGGCGTCTCGACCACGCACAGCTTGCTGCGGTCGCGCTGCAGGTTCGCGCAGGTGGTGCAGAGCTCCTGCTCGGTCAGGGTGTTGCACAGGCTGCAGTGCCGCACGCTGCTGACCGCATGCTCAAGCGCGCGCGCGATCTGCAAGGCGCCGGGTTTGTCATGCTGCAGCAAATGAAAGGCCATGCGCGCCGCCGACTTGGCGCCCACGCCCGGCAGCTTGCGCAGCGCCTGGGTCAGGCCTTCTAAAGCATTGGAATCAGCCATGGTGGAAGTTAATGCGGCGCAAGCGTGTGCCTGCCGAGATCAGCCGGGGCCGCGGAACCGGCTTTGCCGGGCCGCAGGCGCAGCGCCCCCTCGGGGGGCAGAGAGCTACGCGCAGCGAGCGAACGTGAGGGCCCACAGTTTTAGAAGGGGAGCTTCATGCCGGGTGGGAGGCCTGCGGTGAGCTTGCCCATCTTTTCCTGGCTGACTTCCTCGGCCTTGCGCACGGCGGCGTTAAAGGCCGCGGCCACCAGGTCTTCGAGCATGTCCTTGTCGTCGGCCAGCAGGCTGGGGTCGATCTCGATGCGCTTGACGTCGTGCTTGCAGGTCATGGTGACCTTCACCAGGCCGGCGCCGGCCTCGGCCGTCACTTCGACAAAAGCCAGTTCGTCCTGGGCTTTCTTGAGGTTGTCCTGCATGGCCTGGGCCTGCTTCATGAGGCCGGCGAGTTGTCCTTTGTTAAACATGGCGTGTTCCTTTTGAATCGTGAAATCGGGGAGTGTTGGGGTGTTAAAACCGTGTCCGGAAACTGTCTTTGATCATATCGATTTGGCGGCCAGCGGCCGTATGCTGCCGGGGACAATTTTCGCCCCCCAGTCGCGCATCATGTCTTGTACGAGTGGGTCGTTTTGTATCAGTTCCTCGGCCGCGCGCTGGCGCTCGGCCGCGGCGGCGCCGTTGCGGCGCGCCGGGGTGTCGGTGACCGGGCCGACCTCCACCACCAGCTTGAGGGCCGGGTCGCCCACATGGGTTTGCAAAGCGGTCTGCAGCTTTTCGCGCGCGGCCGCCTGGTTCAGCGACTCGCGCTCAACCCGCAGCGTCCACAGCGCGCCGTCCTGGCTGCGCAGCTCCGACTGCAGGCCCAGCTCGCGCGTCAGCGCCGCCACGGCCTCGGCCGCGACCAGCTGGTTGACCGTCTGGCCCCAGGCTTCGCCCAGGGGCACGGGCACCAGCGGCGGGGGTGTGGTGGACGGCGTGCTGGCCGGCGGGCGCTGTTGCAGGGGCGCTGCCTGCACAGGCGGCGGCTCCGGCATGGCCGGGGCGCTGGTGGTGACATGGGGGGCGGCCTGCGCGCGCTCGGCCTGGGCAACCGGCAGCTGGGCTGCCGGCGGCGCCACAGGCGGCCTTCTTTCAAATGCAGGAGCCGGGGCCGGCGCTGCCGTCGCAGGTGCGGCGACCGGCGCGAGCGCAGCAGCCCGCGCAACCTCAGGCTGGGGCTTTTTTCCGGGCTCGGCGGCACCCCCTGCGTGGGTGCTGGCCGAAGAAGCCGAGGGCTTGAAGGCCAGCAGGCGCAGCAGCACCATGGTCAGGCCAGCGTATTCATCAGGCGCCAGGCCTAGCTCGCCACGGCCGTGCAGGCACAGGCTGTACAGCAGCTGGGTCTCGTCGGCCGGCAGCGCGCGCGCCAGCCGCGCCGTCTCGGCGATGTCCGGGTCGGCATCGTCCCCGCCCTCGCCCATCTCCGGCACCGCCTGCAGCACCGCCATGCGCTGCAGCACCGTGGTCATTTCTTCGAGCGTGGAGGCCGCGCTCAGGCCGTTGAGCCGCAAGGCCTCCGAGGTTTCCACCACGGTCTTGCCGTCGCCGCGCGCCAGCGCATCGAGCAGGCGGTACACATAGCTGCGGTCCACGCTGCCCAGCATGGTGCGCACGCTGGTTTCATCGAGCGAGCCCGAGCCAAAAGCGATCGCCTGGTCGGTCAAAGACAGCGCATCGCGCATGGAGCCGCGCGCCGCGCGCGCCAAGAGGCGCAGCGCCTGCGGCTCGGCCGGAACATTCTCGACGCCTAGCACCTGCGTCAAATGCTCCAGCACCGTCTCGGGCGCCATGGGCCGCAGGTTGAACTGCAGGCAGCGCGACAGCACCGTGGCCGGCACCTTTTGCGGGTCCGTCGTGGCCAGCACGAACTTCAGGTATTCGGGGGGCTCTTCCAGCGTCTTGAGCATGGCGTTGAAAGCCGTGTTCGTGAGCATGTGAACTTCGTCGATCATGAAGACCTTGAAGCGGCCCACGACGGGTTTGTAAACGGCTTGCTCCAGCAACTGGGCAATTTCATCGACACCACGGTTGGACGCGGCATCCAGTTCCGTGTAATCCACAAAACGCCCGCTGTCGATGTCGGTACAGGCCTGGCACACGCCGCAAGGCGTGGCCGTGATACCGCCCTGTCCGTCCGGGCCCAGGCAGTTCAGCGACTTGGCCAGGATCCGCGAAATCGTCGTCTTGCCCACACCCCGCGTGCCGGTGAACAGGTAAGCATGGTGCAAACGCTTGGTAGCCAGCGCATTGCCCAGGGCCTGCACCACATGCGACTGCCCCACCATTTCCGAGAAATTTTTGGGGCGGTATTTGCGGGCTAGGACGAGATAGGACATCCAGGCATTCTAATTTGCTGGAGATGGCCCCCACGCTTTTCACTTCGCCTTCGGCTCCGTGTAATGCGCTGCCCCCCGAGGGGGCGCTGCGCCTGCGGCCCGGCAAAGCCGGTTCCGCGGCCCCGCTGGCGCAAATCGCCCCGCGGAGTGCGCTTTCTTTAAATGATGCTCACGAAGCAAGGGTCATTCCCAAGTCCCTTACAATCGGAGGTGACGGGCCTTCCCGCATGGTAAAGCGGCCAACCGGGTCAGGTGGGGAACCAAGCAGCCCTAACTGTGGAGCCAGTGCCGGGGTCAAGGCTCGTCACCTTATTCATTTCAAATCCGCAGCTCTTGCGGGCTTCCGATCCATAGCGGCGCTCCTTCGGAGCTCCCGTTGATACATCCGAATCGTGACCTCGCAGGCTCCTCGATATTGGCGTCTATCTACCGCTCGCGCCGTTGCCAGAAACCGTTGGGCAAAGGCGCCATGCCAATGCTTTCATAAAATCCAACCGACTCCGGAACAGAACTCAGGATAAGGCTGACATTCGGCCCGATATGCTTGCGTGTTGCCTGAATCAACCCGGCACCTACACCCTTACCCTGCGCCTGGCGGCTTACAGCCAAATCAGAGAGGTAACAACAAAACGCAAAGTCGGTGACCGACCTGGCAATGCCCACCAAAACGCCGTCTGTTCTGGCCGTCACCACCAGGTTGGCGTTCCTGAGCATCGCCTGAAGTCGCTCGGGCTCATCCACGGGCCTGCGCACTCCCAGACCCGATTCTGTCAGCAGCAAGCGAAACTCTTCAACGGAAACCGTTGCTTCAATGGCGTATGTCGGAAGGCTTGATATCACTACGTTGTTCCTCGAGTAAAGCAGTGGAATTTTATGTTGGAGATAAGTGATTCAAATTATCCGAACATACTTCAACATGCGAGCATCTCCAGCGGGTGGCAGCGACAACGCACATGCACGCCAGCGAAGCAAAATATCTGTCTGTGCGCGCCCTGAGGTTCACTCAAGTACCGTATCGACCTCCCCCTAATCTTTCCAGCTAGCACATTGCCCATTCGACTTGCGATATCCCGGCCCCCCTCTGGACCCGCAACCACGGCTTCTGCTGACACCGCCGCTATGGCCCCCAGAACTGCTACGCTTCCCGCCGCTTCTGCCCCGCGCCGCCGCATCGTTACCCACCAACGCGGCCACGATCCACGCGGCAAACAATCGCCGCTTCATTTCTTTGTCCCTTCTTTGCCGGTATAGGGATTGGTGTTTCCCTTGTGCGTGTAGTTGTCGCGCCTGGTCGAGTTGGGATTGGTTGCGTGGCTTGGGGCGACATGGGTGCCGTCCTTTTTGGTGTAGCCGTGTACCGAGTGGTTCTGGCTGTTCACATGCCCGGAGGAGCTGTGGTGAGATGTGCCGCTGGAGTGGCTTCCCGAGCTGCGGTGCCCACCTCCGCCGCCACCTCTTGCGTAAGTCCCCATCGAAATGGTGCAGAGCACCAAAAGAATCAATATTGTTTTCATGTGCATCCCCGTGGCCCGGAACGGGCGCCTTGAGTCTGCGCTTTAGATCCAAAAACGGCATCATCTACATAGAGTAGATGGCGGGGAAAGGGAGGCTTGGAAGAGGACCTTATGCGACTACAGCCTCGACTCAACATGGCGCATCAACCCCTCGCAAGCATCCTCCACCAGGTCCAGCACATGCTCAAAGCCATCCTTGCCGCCATAGTAGGGATCAGGCACCATCGGGCTGTCATGCTTTAAACAAAACTCCGTGAGCCTGCGCACTTTGTGAAGATGCTCAGCCGGACATTCCTCCTGCACCAAAGCCAGGTTGTCCCAGTCCATCGCAAGGATCAAATCGTGGCGCTCGAAGTCCGCGTCCGAAATCTGCCGGGCCCTCAGGCCTGAGAGGTCATAGCCCCGTTTGGAGGCATGCGCCTGTGAGCGCTCGTCGGGCGGGTTGCCGGGATGGTAGTTGTGGGTGCCGGCTGAATCGACCTGCACCTGGCCGCCGAGGCCGCGGTCCAAAACTTTCTGCTGAAACACGCCATGCGCCGTGGGGCTGCGGCAGATATTGCCCATGCAGACAAAGAGGATGGAGTACGGCTTCACCAGATGAACGGCGCAGCTATTGGGCCGCCTCTTCAATCGCCTCGGTCGTCTGCAGCGCATGCTGCGCGATCTGCGCCGAGGCCAGTGCCAGCGAGGCGAGCGCGTACGTGCCGCTGATGATGCCTTTGTAGGCCACTTCAGCCGCAATGGCATCCTGGCCCAGTCCTTCGGTGGCAGCGATGATGCAGGCCTCGACGCTGTCCAGGCCGGCATCACCAAAGAGCTCTTCGCCTTCGTAGCTCACGCGGTATTCGAACTCTTCCTGCATCATGGGTTCGATGTTGAAACGGACAATCATGGCTTTCCCCTTCTCCGGAATATTGGATTACAGGCCAAAGTGCGCGATGACGCCCTGCCCCGCGGCGCGGCCGCTGGCGAAGCAGGCGGTCAGCAGGTAGCCGCCCGTAGGCGCTTCCCAGTCCAGCATCTCGCCGGCGCAGAACACGGGCTGGCCCGGGCCCTGGAGCTTTTGCAATTGCAATGTCGCATCCATGGCTTCGAACATCACGCCGCCCGCCGTGCTGATGGCTTCGTCTAGGGGGCGAACAGCCGTAACGCGCACCGGCAAGGCCTTGATGCCGGCGGCCAGGCGCGCCGGGTCGGCGATCGCGTCCTTGCCCAGCAGTTCATACAGCATGGCGGCCTTGATGCCGTCCAGGTTCAAACGGCTCTTGAGGTGGCTGGACAGCGAACGTGAGCCGCGCGGGTGGCGCACTTCGACCAGCACCTGTTCGGCGGATTTGTCGGGCAGCAGATCCAGCATGAAGGTGGCGCTGCCGTGGGCGGCGATCTCGTCGCGCAGCAAATGGGACGCGGCATAGACCAGGCTGCCTTCGACGCCGGTGGTGGTGGCGATGAACTCGCCTTTGCGGCTGAAGCTGCGGCCGCGCGAGTCGGTGAAATGGATGGCGACGGACTTGAAGGGCTGGCCGGCGAAGCGGCTGGCGAAGTGTTCGGTCCAGCCGGTGTGCGGCTGCGGGCTTTTGCCTATGAGCTCCTGCAAAAATTCGCGGCGGGTTTCGCCGGCGTCGGCGATCGCCTCTTGCAATTGCGCGGGGCTGTCGGGGCGTGCCGCGACATCAAAGCCGCAGTTCGCAGGCAGCAGCGGCGCAACCGCCACGCCGCGCGCGGCCAGCAGCGGCACCCAGGCGCCGTCGGAGCCCAGCCGCGCCCAGCTGCCACCACCCAGGGCCAGCACCACGGCATCGGCCTGCGCCAGCACTTCGCCGGTGGGCGTTGAAAACTTCAGCGCGCCGTCGTCGGCCCAGCCCAGCCAGCGGTGCCGCATGGAAAACTTCACGCCGGCACTGCGCAGGCGCTGCAGCCAGGCACGCAGCAGCGGCGCGGCCTTCATGTCCTTGGGAAACACGCGGCCGGAGCTGCCGATAAAGGTTTCCACGCCCAGGGCCTCGGCCCAGGCGCGCAGTTCGGCCGCGCCGAAGGCGGCCAGCAGGGGCTGCAGTTGCGCGGCGCGCTCGCCGTAGCGGCTGAGGAATATCTGCGGCGGCTCGGAATGCGTGAGGTTGAGCCCGCCTATGCCGGCCAGCAAAAACTTGCGGCCCACCGAGGGCATGGCGTCGTACACCTGCACGGACACGGCAGCCCCCGCGCCGGCCAGCGCTTCGGCGGCCATCAGGCCGGCGGGGCCGCCGCCGATGACGGCCACGCGCAGTACGGCGGCGGATGTTGATTCAAGAGGAGATGCGCCAGGTGTCAAGGGGATTCCGCGTGCAGCGGTCACAGGTTAAGCAGAGAAGAAAAAGCCGAAACGTTCGCGGTGGCGAAGGGCAAAGCGTCAAGGGCAGACGCGCTTCGGCGAACAGGATGAGCCGATTATTACAGGGGTGCGGCGAAGGCTTGCCAGGGGGCGGCATGGCGCCCACAAATTTCGCGCAGCCGAGCGGCCCCAAAAACGCCTGGCAAGCGCTTCCTGAAGCCCTCTTTAGTTACATAGGCGGCGCAAAACCGTTGCGCCCGACGATCACGCGCAGCGCAGTCGGCTTGCCGGCTTGCTCCTGCGCGGTGATCATGACTTTGGCGCCGGGCACCAGCAACACGTTCTCATCGGCCTTGCCAGGCTTGAAGGAGACCACGGGCGCGTTGGGCGGAACGATGACGGTTTTTTCACCGTCCTTGTAGCGCAGCGTGAGTTTTTGCCCGCCGGGTACCGTGGAGGGCGCGGCAGCGAGGTCGGCCACGGTGGCATTGGTCATGGTGCTTTCGGGCCGCAAGTCCCAGGGCCGGTGGCCTTCGCCGGTGCCACGCGCGGCCTCGGGAAACACCACCACTTCAAGCGCCAGCTGGCTGCCGTCGGCCTGCGGCATGGCGGCCGTGCCTATGTAGCTGCCGGGCTTGATGTCGGCCAGCGCCAGCGGGTAGACCTCGGAGACGTCCATCGTGGCGGGCCTCACCAGGGTGATGACTTCGCCGCTGCGTTCCCTGACGGTGAGGCTGGTGGCGTCGACTTTTTCAATCGTGGCGCGCAGGCGCAGTGTGGGGTTGGCGGGCGCCTGCGCCATCGCGAGGGGAATGGCGGCCAGCAAGGCCAGTGAAACCGTCAGATGCTTGAACTTGAACATGGGTGCCTTTCAATCGGCGGGGGTGCCGGGCAAGCCGGTGAGATCACTCCACCACGACCACAGTTCCCTGC
>NZ_JBFUBY010000004.1:0-81808 GCF_056405515.1 Polaromonas sp. P1_G2 | reverse complement strand
CAGCAAGGATTTTTACGGCCAGGCCCTTGCGGGCGACATCCTTGACATCCGGCCGCACAAGGGCGTCATCAGTTATGAACCCAGCGAGCTGGTGGTCACTGCGCGCGCCGGGACCTCGCTGGCCGAACTCGAGGCGCTGCTGGCCGAGCAAGGCCAGTGCCTGCCCTTTGAGCCGCCGCATTTCGACGGCACGCAAGCCAAAGCCACCGTGGGCGGCATGGTTGCCAGCGGCCTGAGCGGCCCGGCCCGCGCCAGTGCGGGCGCCGTGCGCGACTACATGCTGGGCGTGGTGCTGCTCAACGGCAAGGGCGAACGCCTGGTTTTCGGCGGCCAGGTCATGAAGAACGTCGCCGGCTACGACGTGTCGCGCCTGATGGCCGGTTCGCTCGGCACGCTGGGCGTCTTGCTCGAGGTGTCTCTCAAGGTATTGCCTGTTGCGCCCATGGAGGCCACGCTGGTCTTCGACATGGATGAAGCCGCCGCCCTGCAACAGCTCAACCGCTGGGGCGCCATGCCGCTGCCCGTGAACGCTTCCTGTTGGCGGAGCGGGCGGCTGTGGGTGCGCCTGCGTGGGGCGAAAGCGGCTGTCGCCGCCGCGCAAACCTCCATGGGCGGGGAAGTTCTGGACAGCGATGCGGCCCACCATTGGACCGCGCTGCGTGAGCAGGCCCAGCCCTTCTTCGCCTTGCAAGCTGATGAGTCGCTGTGGCGGCTCAGCGTGCCCGACACAGCGCCGCCACTCGAGCTGGGCGAGACGCTGGTGGAATGGGGCGGCGCACAGCGCTGGCTCAAGCGGCCCGACAGCGACGCGGCACTGGTGCGCGAGGCGGCGGCCCAGGCCCATGGCCACGCCACGCTGTTCCGCTCGGCCGGCAAATCCGCGCCGGTGTTCTCCGCGCTCAAACCGCCGCTGGACCGCATACACCGCGAACTCAAGAAGCAGTTCGACCCGGCGGGTGTCTTCAACCCCGGCCGCCTGTACGCGGACTGGTAAGGCAGGACATGCGACGCCTCCGCCACCTGACCGGGCAGCACCGGACACCCTCCATCAATCGCCTGCTCGGTGGTTTGCTGGCCTTTAACGCCGGCGCCATCAATGCGGGTGGTTTTCTGGTGGTCGGCATGTACACCTCGCACATGACGGGATTCGCCTCCCTGCTGGCCGACAACCTTGTCCTGGGCCACATGACATTGGCACTGGGCGCCGTAGGCGCACTGCTGGCCTTTGTCACCGGCGCCGCCGTGACGGCCGTGCTGGTGAACTGGGCGCGCCAGCATCATCTGCGCAGCGAATACGCCTTGCCCCTGCTGCTGGAAGCCGTGCTGATGCTGTTGTTCGGGCTGCTGGGCGCGACACTGAACCGCCAGACCCCGTTTGCCGTGCCGCTGACCGTGCTGGTGCTGGCCTTCACCATGGGCCTGCAGAACGCCCTGGTCAGCAAAATCTCGTCCTCACAGATCCGCACCACCCACATGACCGGCGTGATCACCGACCTGGGCATCGAGTTCGGCAAGATGTTTTACTGGAACCGCACCGGCAGCCCGCCCGAGTCGCGTGTGCGCGCCAACCGCATCAAGCTGCGGCTGTTCGGCACCTTGCTGGCGATGTTCATCGCCGGTGGCGTGGTCGGCGCGGCCGGGTTCAAGTACGTCGGCTTTGTCTGGGTTGTGCCGCTTGCCCTCATGCTGCTGGCGCTGTCGCTGCCGCCCCTGTATGCGGATTTCCGGCGCGCCCGGCGCAAGGCCCTTGCCGTGGCACTGAAAGAGGCGCCCTGACTTTATGCAAACCCATCTCGCCCCCGAATTCAAGAACAGCGCCGAAGGCCGCGAGGCCGAAGCTATTTTGCGCAAATGCGTGCACTGCGGCTTTTGCACCGCCACCTGCCCGACCTACCAGCTGCTGGGCGACGAACTCGACGGCCCGCGCGGCCGCATCTACCTGATCAAGCAGGTGCTGGAAGGCGAAGCGCCCACACGCAAGACCCAGCTGCACCTGGACCGCTGCCTCACCTGCCGTAACTGTGAAAGCACCTGCCCCAGCGGCGTCGAATACGGCCACCTGGTCGACATAGGCCGCAAGCTGGTCGACGAGCGCGTGCCGCGCCCGGCCGGCGAGAAAGCCTTGCGCTGGGTGCTGAAGGAAGGCCTGCCCTCACCGCTGTTCGCGCCCGCGATGAAGGCCGGCCAGGCCGTGCGCGGCCTGCTGCCCGCGGCCCTCAAGAACAAGGTGCCGCCCAGGCAGGACGCCGGCGCCTGGCCGCGGCGCACGCATGCGCGCAAGATGCTGATGCTGGAAGGCTGCGTGCAGCCGGCCATGATGCCCAACATCAACGCCGCCACCGCGCGCGTGCTGGACGCGGCCGGCATAGAAACCGTGCTGGCGCCCAAAGCCGGCTGCTGCGGGGCGGTGAAGTTTCACCTCAACGACCACGAAGGCGGCAAGGACCAGATGCGGCGCAACATCGACGCCTGGTGGCCGCATATCCCGGAAGGTGGCGGCGTGGAAGCCATCGTCATGAATGCCTCCGGCTGCGGCGTCACCGTCAAGGAATACGGCCACATGCTCAAGGACGATCCGGCCTATGCGGCCAAGGCCGCGCGCATCAGCGAACTCACGCGCGACCTCAGCGAACTGATGCCCGAACTGGTGGGCGAGCTGCAGGGCAAGGTCAAGGCCCGGGCCGGCGCATTGGTGTTCCACCCGCCGTGCACCTTGCAGCACGGCCAGCAGTTGCGCGGCGGGGTCGAGACGCTGATGGGCGCGCTGGGTTTCCAGGTGACGGTGGCCGCCGCCGAATCGCACCTGTGCTGCGGCTCGGCCGGCACTTACTCGGTGCTCAATCCGGACATCGCCTACCAGCTGCGCGATCGCAAGCTCGGAAATCTTCAGGCATCGGCACCCGAGACCATCATCTCCGCCAATATCGGCTGCATTACGCACCTGCAAAGCGGCACGGCGACGCCGGTGCGGCATTGGGTGGAAGTGCTGGACGACGCGCTTTTCTGACCGTTTCCGAAACACGCTACTGACACTACGTTGTCAGTAGCCTCCCGGCACCATCAAGGCTTCTTCAACAAAGGAGCCTCTCATGAAAAACGCCATCACCTGGTTTGAAATCCCCAGCACCGACTTGAACAAGGCCCAAGCCTTTTACGAAGCCGTGCTCGAGTGCAAGATGCGCCGCGAGCCCATGGGCCCGTCCCAAGGCGCGGTGTTTCCCTATGAAGCAGAAACGGGCGTGGGCGGCGCGATCCTGGCCGGCCCCACCGCGCCTGCACCGGCGTCCGGCGGCACCCTGATTTACCTCGATGCCTCGCCGTCGCTCGATGCCGCCCTGGCACGCGCCGTCAAAGCCGGCGGCAAGGTCGCCTTGCCACGCCAGGCGCTGCCGCCCGGCCTGGGATTTTTTGCGCACATCACCGACCTGGACGGCAACCGCGTCGGTCTGCACGCGCTGGCCTGAACGGCGATGGGCCGCAAGAACTGGATCGCCGTTGCGAGCGCCGAGCATGCGCGGCGTGGCTGCGAGACACCAAGCACCGGCTACATGCAGGTGTGCCACGGCAAATGCGCGCCGCTCAAGCGTATGGTTGCCGGAGACCGGGTAGCCTACTATTCGCCCGCACTGACCATGGGCGGCAAAGATAAATTCCAGCGCTTTGTCTCCATAGGCGTGGTGCAGGCCGGCGAGCCCTATGCCTTTGACATGGGCGGCGGCTTTGTGCCCTTCCGCCGCGACGTGGCTTACGTGGCCACGCGCGAGGTGTCCATACTGCCCTGGCTGGACGAGTTCGAGTTTGTGGAAAACCGCCAGCACTGGGGCTACAAGTTCCGCTTCGGCCTGTTCGAGGTCAGCGACCACGACATGCGGCTGGTCGCAAGGGCCATGCGGGCCGACCTGGGGGCGCTGGACCTGCAGACCGATGCAAGCCAAAGCCCGGCCCGGCCTCCAGGCCGGCAGATGGCGCTCCTGCCGTGAACGCAATGCCTGCGGCATGAGCCGCAGGCACCGCTTCACGGGGCTCCGGCTTACGCGGCCTTGAGGTAAGGCACGGTACCCGCGATGTCAGTATCGTCAATCATGTAGAACTGGCTGGTGCTGCCGGCCTGCCGTGCCTTGACATAGGGCTGGTAGGCGGGATCATTGACAAAGGCTTCCAGCGCGGCCTTGGCCGGGAACTGCATCACGGCAACCAGCGTGCAATCCTTGTGCGCGCCTTCCAGCGGCGTGATGTTGCCGCTGCGGGACAGGTATTTGCCGCCCTGTTTGGCGACCAGCTTGTGGACATTCGCCGCATACTCGGGCACCCAGGCGTCGTTGGTGATCTTGATTTCGGCAATTAAAAATACGCTCATATCGCTTTTCCAGTCTGCTTTGGTTGGTCAGGTTGTTGAAACAGGGCGGCATCTTCTGCCGTCCCTTGAAAAGTATCCGGCGATGGCGGGTTTGCCTCCAGTCACGAATCTGGACGGGCCGGTACAGTTTTGTGACTAGTCTTTGCGCCCGTGGGCTTCCAAGCTTGCCGGCGCCAACCAAAGGACCCGCCGTGACCCAAGCCAGCTACAAACAGTTTTGCCCCCTCGCCATGGCGACCGAGGTGCTGTGCACCCGCTGGACGCTGGTGCTGGTCCGCGAGTTCATCGCCGGCTCCACGCGCTTCAATGATTTGCGGCGCGGCGTTCCCAAGATGTCGCCCACGCTGYTGTCCCAGCGCCTGAAAGAGCTGGAGGCGGCAGGCGTCATCGAACGCAAGCGCCTGCCTTCGGAGAAAGATGTTTTCGACTACCACCTCACCGAGGCCGGGCGCGAACTGGCGGGCGTTGTCGATGCGCTGGGCAATTGGGGGCAGAAGTGGGTGGGAAGCGATGCCTCGCTGAGGCACCTGGACCCCGGTTTGCTGATGTGGGACATGCGGCGCAACCTCAATCCCGAGCCGCTGCCGCGCAAGCGCACCGTGATCCAGTTTCTCTACGCCGACCTGCCTTCGTCGCAAAGCCACTGGTGGCTGGTGGTGGAGCCCAGAGGCGAGGTCGACCTGTGCTGGTCCGACCCGGGCTTTGAAATCAATTTATTTGTGACCACCGACCTGCGCACCATGACCTCCATCTGGATGGGGCTGAGTTCGGTCGAGAGCGAGCGCGCCAAACTGAAGCTCTCAGGCCCCCGCGACATCATCCAGTCCATGCAGTCCTGGCTGGGCCTGAGCCCGTTTGCCGTCGTCAAAAAGCAGGTGGCTTAGTTTTCCGTTGGTAGCTCGCGGTAAAACACCGTGGTGCCCACCAGTCCGCCGCGCGGCAACAGCGCATAGCCGGGAATCACGCCCACGCGCTGCCAGCCCAGGCGCTGGTACAGGCGCTCACCGTTGTCACCGGTCACGGTATCCAGCACCAGCAAGGTCTTGTCGCAGTCGCGCGCCATGCTTTCGGCGCCGCGCATCAAGGCCTCGCCCAGGCCCTGGCGCCGGCAGCGGCGGTGCACCAGCATCTTGGCCAGGTCGGCGCGGTGCGGCTGGTTCTCGGGCTGGGCCAGCACCAGTTGCACCGTGCCGCAAATGCCTTGCGCGTCTTCGGCGACCAGCAGCGCGCGCTCGCCCGCAGCCACGCCCTGCGCCACACCGCGCCAGAAGGCCGTGGCGCGTTCGCGCGACAGCGGGTGCATAAAACTCACCGAGGCGTCGCCTTCGACGCAATCGATGAGCACGTCGGCGAGTTCGAGAATCTGTTCGTCGGTGACGGCGGGCAGGCGCCGCAGCGACCAGGGTGCGGTGTTCATCACGAAGTTCAAGCCGGTTCGGTGGCGATCACCACCGCATAGCGTGCGGGCTTTCGCGTGGGGTTGTGGAACATCGTGGGGCGATCCAGCTGCATGGCCAGGCAGTCGCCCTCGCGCAGCGCGTGGCGTGCGTCGCCCAGCGTGATGTCGATGGCGCCTTCGAGCACCCAGACCTGCTGGTGCACACGCGCATCGCGCGCGCCGGTTTCAAAGGCCACCCGCCCGCCCGGGGGGAAGTGCACTTCCACGATCTGCATGGGCTGCGGCACGCCGGGCGGTGAGATGTTGCGCCGAAGGTAACCCGAAGCCGGGTCTTGCCACTGCAACTGGTCCGCGTGGCGCGCCACCGGGCTGGCGGGCGCCTGGGCGGCGGGCGCGTCAAACAGCGAAGCCAGCATCACGCCCAGGCCGGTGGCCAGCCGCTCCAGCACCACAGCGGTGGGGCTGCTTTCGCCGCGCTCGATCAGCGAAATCATGGAGCGGCTCACGCCGCTTTTGGCGGCCAGCGCGTCGAGCGACAGGCTTTTGGCGGCGCGCAGCTCGCGCACGCGCTCGGCAATGCGCTGGTTGAGGTCGGAGGAGGGTTCTGTCATGGTGGAATTTATTTTCCACCATGTTGGAAGTTATGTCCAGTGCTGGAGCCTACGAAAGGAACTTCCAGGCGATAGCGATAAGCAGGGAGATCACTACGCCAATCCCCAGTTTCTTCAGAATTCCGCCGATACGCTTGCCACTTGTTTGCAGCGAGAGTTTGGACGGAGCGGCTTCCCTGTTGATCACGGGAAACTGCTTAGACACTTCTATAAACCTCTCTCCTTCAATAATGAGGTTTTCTAACAGTGCCTTTTTTGTCTTCACTGGCGTTAGACCCGGCCTGCTTCAGGGAGTTTTTCATTGACGCAATAGACGGGTTAACCTGCCGTACGCTTTCAGAAACTGATTGTGTCAAGGGCCACTCCTGTTCATGTTCCGGCAAAGGGTTAGGCGCCCCGTCCCCCGAATGCACGGTGCAGCGCCCATAGCACCAGCCCGACACCCACGGCGGTGACGGCATAGATGTTCAGCACCTGCTTCCAGTTCAGTGGCACACGCTTGGCCTGGAAGGTTTGCTCCGTGTGATGCACTTCTCTGCCATGAAGATATGAGTGGTCGACAAATTGTTCATCGCTGAGCGGGTAGACCCGCCATGACGACAGTGGCAAGAGGGGCACTCCGATGATCACCACCCACAGCGTGGTGATGTACTGCCCGCCGATGTTGTGTTCTCGCTCCCCGTAGTAGCGTGTTCCGGTTCCGCTCATTGTGAAGGGCATGTGCTTTCCTCAAAAGATGTAGTGACTAAAGACGTACCAGGCGCCAGCAAGGCAGCCGGCCGTGAGAAGGTAGACATTCAGCACCTGGGCCCAGTTTAGAGAGACGGGTCTTGCTTGATAGGCTTGTCGGGTTCCATAGCTGGTCACAAGTTCGTCCGTAAGTGGGAAGACGCGCCAGGAACTGAGGGGCAGTATTGGAAGCCAGAAAAACACGATCCACTCGGTCGTAACGTACGATCCGCCGATATCGACATCTCGCTTGCCGTAGTACATGGTGCCGGAGCCGTTATGAATGGAGGGCATATTTATTTATTGGGTGGGTTGGTTTGCGGGCGTCTAACTTGGCGGTTGCAATCCAGTCTGGAGGAACTATAGCCGCGCTCAGCAATTGGGCCCCACGCGGTAAGCTCCAATCTTTTCAATCCCTTAACTCATCATGCGCCGCGMTGACCGCCTCTTTCATCTCGTCCAGCTGATCCGCGGCCGCCGCCTGAGCACGGCGGATTTCCTCGCCAAGCGGCTCGAGGTGTCGGAGCGCACCATCTATCGCGACGTGGCCGACCTGCAGCATCAGGGTGTGCCTATCGAGGGGGAGGCCGGCGTGGGTTACCGGCTGGGTGCGGGCTTTGACTTGCCGCCCTTGATGTTTACGCAAAAGGAAGCCAATGCGCTGGCCGCTTCGGTGCGCCTGGCCCAGGCCTGGCTGGACCCGGCCATGGCGGGCGATGCCGAGGCCGCCTGGGGCAAGATTTTTTCGGTCTTGCCGCCCGCGGCGCGTACGGCGGCCGAAGGTGTGCCGCTGTATGCGGTGGTGATCAATCCCGATGAGGCCACGCAGCGCAGCCTGCAGCGTTTGCGCGAGGCGGTGCATGCGCGGTGCAAGGTGGAGGTGCGCTACCTTGATGGGGCAGGGCGGGAAAGCCGGCGCGTGCTCTGGCCGCTGGGCTGCTTTTATTGGGGCAGTGTCTGGACGCTGGGCGCCTGGTGCGAAGCCCGGCAGGACTTTCGCAGCTTTCGCGTGGACCGCATGGCTGAGGTCGACGTGCTTGACGAGCGCGTGGGCCATGAAGCCGGCCGCACCTTGGCGGATTACTTGCGCTCGGTGAAGAAGGCCAACACCAAGCCGGCCTGAAGGTCAGGCGGCGAGCGCCGCTTCAATATCCTTGCCGAGATCCGCCGGCTTGTCGGATGGCGCATAACGCCTTATGACCTTCCCGTCCTTGCCGACCAGGAACTTGGTGAAATTCCATTTGATGGCCTTGATGCCGAGCAGGCCGGGCGCCTCGGCCGACAGCCATTGGTACAGCGGATGGGCGGCGGGGCCGTTGACGTCGATCTTGGACATCATGGGGAAACTCACGCCGTAGTTGACCTGGCAGAACTCGGCGATCTGGTCGTCGCTGCCGGGGTCTTGCGAGAGAAACTGGTTGCTGGGAAAGCCCAGGACCGCCAGGCCCTTGCCGGCATATTGTTTGTACAGCTCTTCCAGCCCGGCGAACTGCGGCGTGAAGCCGCATTTGCTGGCGGTGTTGACGATGAGCATGACCTTGCCCTTGAAAGCCTCCAGCGGCACGTCTTTGCCGGTGATGTCCTTGGCCTGGAAGTCGTAAACCGTTTTTGCTGCGCCCATGGTTGTCTCCTGTGTGAACTGCCATCGAAATGATGCAATTTCCCGCCGGGCCGCCCCAAGGGAAATTAGCCCCCACGGGGGGCAGCGCATTACGCGCTAGCGAAAAGCGTGGGGGCTATTGCTCTAGTGCGATTCTGCACCGCCGGGCGCGGTTTGGGGTGTCGCCGATGGGGCCATGGCTGCCAGCACGGCGGCCAGCACGATCAGGCTGCCGCCCAGCAGCACGCGCGGCGTGAGATCGGCGGCGCCCAGCGCGGCCGAGGACAGGCTGGCGAACAGGATTTCGGTCAGCATCACGATGGCCGTGGTGCCGGCGGCCAGGCGCGCCGCGCCATACTGCAGGCCGGCATTGCTGGCCATGAAGGCCAGCGCCAGCCCCAGCACCACCGGGATGCCGGCCGGCGCCAGTGCCGGCGCGGGCACCAGGGCCTGCGACATGCCGGCCAGCGCGGCGCAGGCTGCCATCAGCCCGCTGCCGCCGAACATGGCCAGCATGCGCGATTCGCTGGGCGTGTGTTTGTATTTGCGCAGCACGGCATTGGTCACCGCGAAGCTGAAGCCGCCCATGATGGCCAGCCAGTCGGCGCCGCTGTGCGGCACGGGCCAGGGAGATTCGGGCGTCTTGAGCACGATGAGCACGCCGGCCATGGCCAGCAGCAGGCGCAGCAGCGAGGCCGGCGTGGGTTTTTCGCCCAGCATGACCCAGGCCACCAGCACCGACCAGGCCGGCATCATGTAAAACAGCAGCACCACGCGCACCACGTYGCCCACGGTCACGGCCCAGTTGAAGCCGACGTTGGTCAGGCCGGAGGCGGCCGCCAGGAACCACAGCTGGGGATGGGCCAGGAAGCCGCGCCAGGCTTGCGGGCGCAGGGTCAGCAGGCCGGTGACCACGACCGCGTAGACCAGGGCCGTGGTCCACAGCGGGTGCAGGCCGTGGCCCTGCAGCTGGCGCAGCGGCCACCATGAAACGCCCCAGATGAAGGCGTTGAGTGTGAGTGCCAGAACGGCTTTGGACGTACCGCCAGGCACGGCGGCGCGTGTTGCGTCAACTTGCATCAGTGCGATTTATCGCTGCGGGCGATGCTCAGCAGGTGGTCGACCTGCTCTTTGTATTTGACGGTGTTGCTTTTGTGCCAGCGCTGGATCAGCCACATGAAGCCGGCCACCACCACGCCGAAGGCGGTGATGGCGCCGAAGGCCGACAGGCCCAGGCCGGTAGACAGGCTGTAGAAGGCGCCCAGGCTCAGGATGCAGGCCTGCTCGTTGAAATTCTGCACCGCGATGGAGCGTCCCGCGSCCATGAGGTTGTGGCCGCGGTGCTGCAGCAGCGCGTTCATGGGCACCACCAGGAAGCCGCCCAGGCCGCCCAGCAGGATCAGGAAGGGCGCGGCCACCCAGACGTTGCCGATGAAGTTCATCAGGATGACCAGCAGGCCCATGGCGATGCCCAGCGGCATGACGCTGGTGGCCTGGTCCAAGCGCATGCGCATGGAGGCTAGCACGGCGCCGACGGCCGTGCCTATGGCCACCACACCGACCAGCGAGGAGGCCTGCGAGGTGCTGTAACCCAGGGCCGCGGCGCTCCAGGCCAGCACGATGTAGCGCAGGTTGCCCGACACGCCCCAGAACAGGGTGGTGGTGGATAGGGAGATCTGGCCCAGCTTGTCGCGCCACAGCGCCGAGTTGCAGTTCCAGAAGTCGGGCAGCAGCTCGAGCTTGTTGCGCGGCATGGGCCGCATCTCGACGCCGGTGTCGGGGATGCGCGTGTTGAACCAGGCCGCGATGATGTACAGCAGGATCAGCACGGAGATCGCCGCTTCGGGCGCGGTGTCTATGCCGGTGTCGAAAACCGGGAAGTCAAAGGACAGCAGCAGGTTGGACACGGTGTGGCCGACCAGCTGGCCGCCCAGCAGCACGCCCAGGATGATGGAGGAAATCGTCAGCCCTTCGATCCAGCCGTTGGCTTTGACCAGCTGCGAAGCCGGCAGCAGTTCGGTCAGGATGCCGTATTTGGCGGGCGAATAGGCCGCGGCGCCCAGGCCGACGATGGCGTAGGCCAGCAGCGGATGCGAGCCGAACAGCATCATGAGGCAGCCGATCACCTTGATCGCGTTGCTCACGAACATGACGTTGCCCTTGGGTCGCGCATCGGCGAAAGCGCCCACAAAAGGGGCCAGCACGACGTAAAACAGGGCAAACATGGGAACCAGCGCCGCCGGCTGCCACTTGGGCGCCCCGCTGGTCTTGAGCAGCTCCACGGCGGCCACAAATAGCGCGTTATCAGCCAGTGAGCTGAAAAACTGGGCCGCCATGATGGTGTAAAAACCGCGCTTCATTAAACTGTTGTGGTCATTGCGGCACTGCATCAGCCGATCTGATGCTGCAAGATAAGGGTGAATGTCTCCAGACGATTCCGGTTTATAGCATGGGGGGCGGTGCCAGAATGAGAAAAGCCCTCGAATACGTTCCGGCCTGCCGACCCCGCTATCCCACACCAACCACATCACCGCGCCATGCCACGCCCCATTCTTGCCACCATCCATACCGCCGCACTGGCCCACAACCTGGGCCGCGCGCGCGAAGCCGCGCCCGACGCCAAGGTCTGGGCCATCGTCAAGGCCAATGCCTACGGCCACGGCATCGAGCGTGTTTTTGACGCGCTGCGCAGCGCCGACGGCTTTGCGCTGCTGGACCTGGCCGAGGCGCAGCGCCTGCGCGCGCTCGACTGGCGCGGCCCCATCCTGCTGCTGGAGGGCTGTTTTGACGCGCGCGACCTGGAGCTGTGCTCGCGCCTGGGGCTGTGGCATGCCATCCATTGCAACGAGCAGGTCGACATGCTGGCCGCCCACAAGACGCAGCTGCCGCACCGCGTGTTCCTCAAGATGAACTCGGGCATGAACCGCCTGGGCTTTCCGCCCGAGCGCTTCCGCGCGGCCTGGACGCGCCTGAACGCGCTGCCGCAGGTCGAGGAGATCACGTTGATGACGCACTTCTCCGACGCCGACGGCCCCAAAGGCATAGCCGCAGCGCTGCAGGCCTTCGACGCCGTCACGCACGACCTGCCCGGCGAGCGCACCTTGAGCAACAGCGCCGCCACGCTGCGCCACGGCGATGCGCTGGCCGGGCGTTCCGACTGGGTGCGGCCGGGCATCCTGGTCTACGGCAGCGCGCCCGATTTTCCCGAACACACGGCCGCCGGCTGGGGCTTGCAGCCGACGATGACGCTGTCGTCCAGAATCATTGGCGTGCAGGAACTCAAGGCCGGCGACACCGTGGGCTACGGCTCCAGCTTCACGGCCGACGGCCCGCTGCGCATAGGCATCGTGGCCTGCGGTTATGCCGACGGTTACCCGCGCCACTGCAGCACCGGCACGCCCATGCTGGTGGACGGCGTGCGCACCCGCATGGTGGGCCGCGTCAGCATGGACATGATCACGGTCGACCTCACGCCCGTGCCCGGCGCCGGCATGGGCAGCGAGGTGATCTTGTGGGGCCGCGCCGCCAAGGGCGCGGAGCTGCCGATTGACGAAGTGGCGCAGGCCGGCGGCACCGTGGGCTATGAGCTGATGTGCGCACTGGCGCAGCGCGTGCCGGTCGCGGTGGAATAGAGCCGTTGTGGTGCGCAAAAAATCCGGCACCACCCGGCCCGTGGAATTTACTGCCTGAGATCTCATCTTCATGACGAATACTTCTTCCCTCACCGTCCGCCCCATCCAGAAATCGGACCTCGCCGCCTGGCTTCCGCTTTGGGCCGGCTACAACCGCTTTTACGGCCGCTCCGGCCCCACGGCGCTGGCGGACGAGGTCACCGCCATGACCTGGTCGCGCTTCTTTGATTCCTATGAGCCGGTGCACGCGCTGGTTGCCGAAGCCGGCGGCGAACTCGTGGGCCTCACGCACTACCTGTTTCACCGCAGCACGACGCGCATAGTGCCCGTCTGTTACCTGCAGGATTTGTTCACGGCCGAATCGGTGCGCGGCCGCGGTGTCGGCAAGGCGCTGATCGAGGCCGTCTATGAACAAGCCCGGGCGGCGGGATGCGACCGGGTGTATTGGCAAACCCACGAAACCAATGCCACGGCGATGCGGCTGTACGACCAGGTGGCGGAGAAATCCGGTTTTGTGGTTTACGCCAAGGCGCTGTAGCCCCCGCTGTCGCGCCCTTCGCGCCGGCCCACACGCAGTGTAGGTTTTGGCGGACGCCAGCCCTTGCCGCGACCGGCTAATTTTTAATTGGGGCCGCTCGAAACCCACGCGTCGCCCGCTGTGATGCCATGCCGGTGAAGCCTTGCAGCCGTTCGGGATGCCGGCGTCAAGGAGTGTCCATGAGCCAGTCTGAGACCAAAAAAGAGCTGGACTTGCGGTCCGTGCTCGAAACATTCGCCAAAGCTTTTACCCGCGGCGACGGCAAGACCGCTGCGACCTGCTGGGAAGTCCCCGCACTGATCGTCGCGGACCAGGGCACCAAGGCCGTCGCCACGCTGCGGGAGGTCGAAGATTTCTACGGCGGCGCCGCCAAACAGTACAAGGACATGGGCATTACCGACACGCGGCCCGAAGTCCAGTCCGTCACCTGGCTGACGGACAAGCTGGCCTCCGTCCATGTGCGCTGGCCTTACCTCGATGCCAAGGGCCAGGCGCGGCCGGAGTCGGAGGCCTCGACCTATGTCATGCGTGTCGGCGACGACGGCCGGCCAAGGATTAACGTCGTCGTCATGATGGGATTCAAAAAGGGCTGAGCGGATTTATTGCGGCGCGATCTTTGCACCCGTGAGTTTTTCCTGCGCCTTCACGAGCGCCGGAACGAATTCCTTGCCATGGCCCAGCGCGCTGGCCGTCACCAGGCTCTGGTGCACGGCTTCGCCGACGAAGGACGGCACTTTCACCATCTCGGCCAGGTGGGTGTAGTAGCGCAAGTCCTTGCGCGCGTTGTCGAGTTCGAACTTGATGCCGGCGAAGTCGCCGCCCAGGGTCTTGGCCATGGCCTGGAACAGGCCGGAGTTGACCGCGCCGGCGGACACCACGTCGACCAGCTTTTGCGGTTCAATGCCGGCCAGCGCGCCCACGGCGAAAGCTTCGGCCGTTGCCGTGCAGACGGCCTGGCCTATGAAGTTGTTGAGCAGCTTGACGACGTGGCCGGCGCTGGGGCCGCCGACGTGGAAGATGTTTTCGCAATAGGCCGCCAGCACGGGGCGGATCTTGTCGAACACCGCCTGCTCGGCGCCCACCATGGTGTTGAGTTTGCCGAGTTCGGCCTCCACCGGCGTGCGCGCCAGCGGCGCGTCGACCAGCGTGGCGCCGCGCTCGGCGCATAAGGTGGCCAGGCGGCGCGTGGATTCGGGCTCACTGGTCGAGGTGTCGATCACGATGAGGCCGGCTTTGGCTTTGGAGAGCACACCGTTCGCACCCAGCAGGGTTTCCTCGACCTGCGGCGAGCCGGTCACGCAGATCACCACGGCGTCGCAGGCCCCAAGTTCGGCGGGGCTGGCGGCCTGTTTCGCGCCGGCGGCCAGCAGGTCGGCTACGCGCTCGGTATTGCGGTGAACGGTGAGGCTGAGCGTAAAGCCCTTGGCCAGCAGGTTGCGCGCGATGCCGTGGCCCATCAGGCCCGATGCGCCTATGACGCCTATGTGTTTCATGCTGTCTCCTGGAAAAATGGTGGTGAAAGAATTGAGTAGAGAGGAATAGAGAGGCGGGGATTCAGTACAGGCCCTTGACCCGCGCCTGCAGCCGCGCCAGGCCCAGCAAGGCGTCGGTGCAGGGCGTGGGCACGCCTGTCAGCTGGCCCAGTTCGCGCACAGCCGTGACCAGCGCATCGAGCTCCACCGGTTTGCCGGCCTCCACGTCCTGCAGCATGGAGGTCTTGAAGGCGCCCAGCTTGCGCGTGATGACGTGGCGCTCTTCGGGAGTCTGGTTGATGGGGATGCCGATGCGCGCGCCGATTTCCTTGGCTTCCAGCATGATGCTGTGGGTAAAGGCGGTTACCAGTTCATCGTCGAGGACGCGGTCCATGGTCGCGCCGGTCAGCGCGCTGATGGGGTTGGCGGTCATATTGCCCCAGAGCTTGAACCAGATGTCTTTCTGGATCTGGTCGGACACCGGGGCCTCGAAGCCGGCTTTTTCGAGCAATGCGGCAAACTGCAGCACGCGGGCCGTCTTGTCACCCGAAGGCTCGCCGATGATGAGTTTGTTGCCGAAATGGTGGTGCACCTGGCCGGGTTCGTCGAGCGAGCAGCTCGCATGCACCACGCAGCCGACGATGTGGCGGGCCGGGATGGCCTGAGAGATCTCGCCCGTTGGGTCCACCGAACTCAGGCGCGTGCCGGCCAGCGCGCCGCCAAAGCCCTGCAAAAACCACCAGGGCACGCCGTTCATGGCGGTCAGCACCAGGGTGTCGGGGCCCAGCAGCGGGGCGATGTGGCGCGCGACTTCGGGCAGCGAGGGCGCCTTGACGGCCAGCACCACGAGGTCCTGCACGCCGAGTTCGGCCGGCACGGCGCTGGAGGCCACGGCCTGCGACGTGATCTGGCCGCCCTGGTTCAGGCGAAGGCCGTGCAGCTGCAGGGCCTGCAGCGTGGCGCCGCGCGCCACCACGCTGACGCTGCAGCCGGCGCGCGCCAGTCCCATACCGATCCAGCCGCCTATGGCGCCGGCGCCGTAAATACATACCTTCATGCTGTTGCCCATGGTTTTCTTAATCACAACACCGGCCGCCCGGCGTAAAGGGCGGCGCTTGCTCACCAACGGGGGTAAAGGCTTAGCCTTCGGGGGTAAAGCCCACGGCCTTGACCAAGGGACCCCACAGCTCGGTATCAGCCTTGAGCATAGCGGCCAGCTGGGCCGGCGAGGTGGGCGCCGGCTCCAGGAAGGACACGGCCAGCCCGTCGATCACCTCTTGCGAGGCCAGGGCGGAGCGGATGCCGGCGTTCAGGCGCTGCACCACGTCCTGCGGCGCCTTGGCGGGCAGGAAGAAGCCGAACCATTCGGTAAAGGCCATGTCCTTGAAGCCCTGCTCCACGAGGGTGGGCGTGTTGGGCGTGAAGCGGCTGCGTTTGGGGCCGCTGGTGGACAGCAAACGGCATTTGCCGGCCGCCACATGCTGGGTGAATTCGCCGGTGGGGCCGGACACGGCGGCGATCTGGCCGCCCACCATGTCCAGCACCGCAGGCTGGGTGCCGCGGAAAGCGACGTGGCGCAGGTCCACATTGCCGGCGCGGCCCAGCAGCGCGCCTATGAAGTGCGGCGAGGAGCCGGCCGCCGGCGAGCCGAAGTTGGCTTGGCCGGGGTTGGCCTTGCACCAGGCGAGGAAGTCGGGCACGTTCTTCACGCTGGCCGGCACCATGGGGCCGACGGCAAAGCCGTAGTCAAAAATCGCCGCGGCCGACACCGGAGTCAGGTCGGCCACCGGGTCGTAGGGCAGTTTTTTGTAGGTGTGGGGATAGATGCCCAGCATGGACATGGGTGTGAGCAGCACGGTCGCGCCATCGGGCGCGGCCGTCTTGACGAACTGCACGGCGATCTGGCCGCCCGCGCCGGTCTTGTTCTCGACCACCGCGCTTTTGGCATAGCCAGGGTGCAGCTTGTCGGCCACGCGGCGCGAGACGATGTCGGCGGTGCCGCCGGGCGCGAAGCCGGCGATGACCTTGGTGCTGTCAAGGGCCTGGGCCCAGGCTTGCCGGCCGATGCCAGCCAGCAGGGCGGCGGCGCTGGAAGACTGGATGAGCTGGCGGCGCGAGATATTCATGGTGTGTCCTCAGGAGGGCTGGGGGGAGTCGGTCGGAGTGCGGAAAAGCTATTGTCTGTAAAAGCGCGCTGCCGTGCACGATGGCGGGGTTCAGCTCAGATGCGCGGCGAGGTTGTTGCGCTTGCCTTCATAGGCTGGCGCGGCCTCGTCGATATGCAGCGTCAGGCCGACGGCGTGCTGGGCGAACACCGGGTCGAGGTGCGCGCTTGCGGCGGCCAGCAGGGCATCGCCGGCGCGCTTTTTGAGCGCCTCGCTGCGGCCCGGCGTGATCAGCAGGTTCATATAGATAAAAGCGCGGCCGGGCTGGCCGTCGGCCACCGCGAAGTGCGGCGCCGGCCAGGCCATGACCCGCGTGCCGGCGACCGGGAACAGCGGCGCCACGCCGTCTTCAGCGCGCAGCGCCACCAGGGTGGCGGCCAGGGTGTTGCAGAGCTGGCCCATGTCGGTGAGGGCGTCGAGGTTGGCGGTGTATTGAATGTTCAGGTGCGGCATGGCAAGGTACGGGGAATGCGGGGATGGCGGAATTCCCGCATCATGACCAAAACGCAAAGCCTGGTTATTTGTACAGTAACATCGCGCATGGCCAAAGACAAAACGATTTACACCTGCACCGAATGCGGCGGCACCAGCCCCAAGTGGCTGGGCAAGTGCCCGCACTGCAATGCCTGGAACACGCTGATCGAATCGGCCGCCGAGAGCAACGCGCCGGCCAAGAACCGCTACAGCAGCCAGTTCCAGTCGCTGGCCAAGGCTTCAGAAGTCACTGCGCTGTCCGACATCGAAGCCACCGACATGGAACGCACGCCCACCGGCCATGAGGAACTGGACCGCGTACTGGGCGGCGGCATCGTCGAGGGCGGCGTGGTGCTGATAGGCGGCGATCCCGGCATCGGCAAATCGACCTTGCTGCTGCAGGCGCTCGATTCGCTGCAGCGCGCCGGGCTCAACACCCTCTACGTCACCGGTGAAGAAAGCGGCGCCCAAGTTGCGCTGCGCTCGCGCCGGCTGGGGCTGGACGGCTCGCAGGTCAAGGTGTTGGCCGAGATCCAGCTTGAAAAAATTCTTGCCACGCTGGAAGCCACCCAACCGGCAATCGCGGTCATCGATTCCATCCAGACCGTGTATTCCGACCAGCTCACCTCGGCGCCAGGCTCGGTGGCGCAGGTGCGCGAGTGCGCGGCCCACCTCACGCGCGCGGCCAAGTCCAGCGGTGTGTGCATCGTGCTGGTAGGCCACGTGACCAAAGAGGGCGCGCTGGCCGGCCCGCGCGTGCTGGAACACATGGTGGACACCGTGCTTTATTTTGAAGGCGACACACATTCGAGCTTTCGCCTGGTGCGCGCCWTCAAGAACCGCTTCGGCGCAGTCAACGAAATCGGTGTGTTCGCGATGACGGAAAAAGGCCTCAAGGGCGTCGCAAATCCGAGCGCCATCTTTTTGAGCCAGCACAGTGAGCCGGTGCCCGGCAGCTGCGTGCTGGTGACGCTGGAAGGCACGCGGCCCATGCTGGTGGAAATCCAGGCGCTGGTCGACAACGGCGGGCCCAGCCCGCGGCGCCTGTCGGTGGGCCTGGACCGCGACCGCCTGGCCATGCTGCTGGCCGTGCTGCACCGCCATGCGGGCGTGGCCTGCATGGACCAGGACGTGTTCGTCAACGCCGTGGGCGGTGTGCGCATCAGCGAGCCGGCGGCCGACCTGGCCGTGATGCTGGCCATTACCTCGTCCTTGCGCGGCAAGCCGCTGCCCAAGGGTTTTATCGCCTTTGGCGAGGTCGGCCTGGCCGGCGAGGTGCGCCCGGCGCCGCGCGGCCAGGAGCGCCTCAAGGAAGCGGCCAAGCTGGGTTTCAGCGTGGCCGTGGTGCCCAAGGCCAATGCGCCCAAAAAGCCCATCGAGGGCCTGGCCATCCACGCCGTCGAGCGGGTGGAAGAGGCCATGGAAGTGGTGCGTAGCCTGAGTTAAAAATCGACTCGAAGGACAAACCCATGAAACTCGCCGCCATCTCCGACATCCACGGCAACCTGCCGGCGCTTGAGGCCGTGCTGGCCGACATCGAACAGCAGGGTGTGGACCAGATCGTGAACCTCGGCGACATCCTGAGCGGGCCGCTGCAGCCGGCCGAAACCGCCGACCTGTTGATGGCGCGCGGCTTCACCACGATTCGCGGCAACCACGAGCGGCAGGTGCTGGAACTCATCGACCAGGGCCAGTACCTGGACCCGCTGGGCACCGACGGCTACACGGCCGCCCAGTTGACGGCGGCGCATGTGGCCTGGATACGCGGGCTGCCCGAAAGCCTGGAACTTGCCGGCGGTGACATCCTGCTGTGCCACGGCACGCCGGGCAGCGACCTGGTCTACTGGCTGGAAACCACGGTTCCGGGGTTCGGCCGTGGAGGTGCGGGCCACGCCACCGGCATACGGCCGGCCACGGAGGATGAAGTGCGGGAACGCCTTGGCACTGCGGCGCAGGGCGGGCATTCGCTGGTCCTGTGCGGCCACACCCATGTGCCGCGCCTGGTGCAGTGCGGCAAGGTGCTCATCGTGAACCCCGGCAGTGTCGGCCTGCCGGCCTATGACGACGAACACCCGCACCCGCACGTGGTGGAAAACGGCGCGCCGCACGCGCGCTACGCCATCGCCGAAAAAACCGCTGCGGGCTGGCGGGTCGATTTGCGCGCCGTGCCCTACGGCCACGAGGCGCAATCGCGGGTGGCGGCGGGCCGCGGACGCGCCGACTGGGCGCATGCGCTGGCCACGGGCTGGGCCGCGCGGGCGGCCTGAAAAGCGGGTTTCAGTGGCCTACGCACTCCCCGCAGTCCGGTGGCCCGCCGGGGCTGCGAAAATAGCGCCATGAACTTCCAGAAAATCCTTGTTCCCGTGGCCGGCGTCGCGGCTGTTGTGCTGGGCTATCGCTTTTACGGCTGGGCCGGTGTGGCCGCGGTCGCCGGCGGCGCGGTCATGTGGGTGCTGCTGCATTTCACGCGCATGATGCAGGTCCTGAAACGCGCGGCCAATCGCCCCATCGGCTATGTTGACAGCGCGGTCATGCTCAATGCCAAGCTCAAGCCCGGCATGACGCTGCTGCATGTCGTGGCCATGACGCGGGCCCTGGGCGAGCGGGTTTCCGCCGAGGACGCGCRGCCCGAGATCTTCCGCTGGACCGACGCCGGCGAGTCGAAGGTCACCTGCACCTTTGTGGGCGGCAAACTGGCGGACCACGAGCTTTTCAGGCCCGCGCAGGACGCGGCGCCACCCGCCCCGTAAAATCCGTATTTCAGGTTTTCCGGGCGCGCCCCCGCGGTGCACCCGGGGCCCCGCATCACCCCACTCAGAACAAGGATCCCATCATGTCCCCAGTAGCACCCTCCATGGCAGACCGCGACGGCAAAATCTGGATGGACGGCCAGATGGTCGACTGGCGCGATGCCAAGATCCACGTGCTGAGCCACACCCTGCACTACGGCTGCGGCGCTTTTGAGGGCGTGCGCGCCTACAACGCTACCGGCGGCACGGCGATTTTCCGGCTCGAAGAGCACACCGAGCGCCTCTTCAACAGCGCCAAGATCCTGCGCATGAAGATTCCCTTTACCCAGGCTGAAGTCAACGAGGCCACGAAAGCCGTGGTGCGCGAGAACAAGCTGGAGTCCTGCTACATCCGCCCGCTGACCTGGATAGGCTCGCAAAAACTCGGCGTCAGCCCCAAGGGCAACCAGATCCACCTGATGGTCGCGGCATGGCCCTGGGGCGCCTACCTCGGTGAAGAGGGCATGAAGCGCGGCATCCGCGTCAAGACCTCCAGCTACACGCGCCACCACGTCAACATCACGATGACGCAGGCCAAGGCGGTCAGCAACTACACCAATTCCATCCTGGCCAATATGGAAGCGCTGGACGACGGCTACGACGAGGCCCTGCTGCTGGACGCCTCGGGCTTCGTCAGCGAAGGCGCGGGCGAGAACATCTTTGTGGTCAAGGGCGGCGTGGTCTACACGCCCGACCTGTCGGCCGGCGCGCTCAACGGCATCACGCGCAACACCATCCTGCACATCTGCAAGGACCTGGGCCTGGAACTGGTGCAAAAGCGCATCACGCGCGACGAGGTGTATATCTCCGACGAGGCTTTTTTCACCGGCACGGCCGCCGAAGTCACGCCTATCCGCGAACTCGACCGCATCGAAATCGGCGCCGGCTCGCGCGGCCCCATCACCGAAAAAATCCAGAGCGCCTTCTTTGACATCGTCAACGGCCGCAATCCGAAATACGCCCACTGGCTCGCCAAGGTTTGAGTCCGCACCATGACCACCACTACCTCTTCTTCCGTTGAACTGCTGGCTTCGGACCTCAATGCGCAAGGCGGCGTCTACTGCCCCAGCCCCAAGGCCGACATGAAAATCTGGAACAGCCATCCCAAGGTCTACCTGGACGTGGCACGCACCGGGAGTGCCAAGTGCCCTTACTGCGGCACCGTTTACGCGCTGAAGGCCGGCGAACACTTCGGTGGAAGCCACTAAAAACGCCCTCGTCATTGCGCCGCAGTGGATAGGCGACGCGGTGATGACGGAGCCGTTGTTGCGCCGCTTGGAGGCGCGCGGCGAGCGCCTCACGGTCGGGGCCTTGCCCTGGGTGGCGCCGGTGTATCGCGCCATGCCGCAGGTGGCCGAGGTCATCGAATTCCCTTTTGCGCACGGCGGCCTGCAGTTCCGCGAACGTCGCGCGATCGCCAAACGCATTGAAGGCCGGTTCGACAAGGCCTATGTGCTGCCGAATTCGCTGAAAAGCGCGCTGCTGCCCTTCCTGGCCAGCATTCCCGAGCGCATTGGCTATTTCGGCGAGGCGCGCGTGGGCCTGCTCACGCACCGGCTCAAGAACCCCAAGAACAAACCGCCCATGGTGGCGTTTTATTCAGCGCTGAGCGGTGGTGCCGACCTGGAGAAAGACCGGCCGCAGTTGCAGATGGCGCCCGCTGACATCGACCAGGCGCTGGCCGAACTCGGCTTGCAGCGCGGCGGCTTTCACGTGTTCGCGCCCGGCGCCGAATACGGTCCCGCCAAGCGCTGGCCGGCCCGCCATTTCTCGGAACTGGCCGACCGGCTGGATTTACCGGTGGTGCTGCTGGGTTCGGGCAAGGAGGCGGCGCTGTGCGAAGAGATCGCCGCGCCGGTGAACGCGGTGCAGCCCGGAAAATGCCTGAACTTCGCGGGCAAGACCTCGCTGGTGCAGGCCCTGTGCCTGATTGCCGCCTGCAAATCCACCATCAGCAACGATTCGGGCCTGATGCATGTGGCTGCGGCCTTCGGTGTTCCGCAGGTCGCGATTTTCGGCTCGTCCAGCCCGCTGCACACGCCACCGTTGAGCGACAAGGCGGCAGTGCTTTGGCTCAAGGCTGACGCGGACTATCAGCCGCCGCTGGACTGCGCGCCCTGCTTTGAACGCGAATGCCCGCTGGGCCATACGCGCTGCCTGAACGACATCGCGCCTGAGCGCGTGCTGGCGGCGCTGGCGCCAAAGCCCTAAGCGGGGAAGGGTGACAGGGGCTCAACGCCCGGCTTGCCCTGCGTCGGCGTGCGCGCCACGTTCATCACCCAGCACACCATCACGAAGTAACCGACCAGGCTCACGAGCTCGACCACGCCCTGTTCGCCAAAGGTCTTGACGGCCGCGGCATAGGTGGCGTCGCAGCAGCCATGCTGCCTGAGCACCTCAAACACCAGGTCCAGCGCAACCGCTTCGTCGGCGGCCATGCCCGTGGGCTGCCTGCCGTCGGCGATGGCGTCCACGGTGGCCTGGGCCACGCCCGCAGCCACCGCCAGCGGCGCGTGCATCAGCCACTCGAACTGGTTGGCGGTATGGCGCGCGGCGACGCAGGTCGCGAGTTCGCGGATGCGCGCGTCCAGCATGCTCTCAAAGCGCAGGTACGCCCCCACGTCGCCGACGCGGCCCATGAGTTGCGGGCTGCGCAGCAGGGGGATGAAGGGGCCGAACACGGCCTTGCGCGGCCCGGCGATGATGGCGTCGGCGGCTTCGCGCTGCGCCGGCGACATGGCTTCGCGCGGCATCAGCGGCATGCGGTCCGCGGTGGACGAAAAAAAGCCCTGGGGAATGTTGGCAGGCTGGGGGGAGGTGCTCATGGCTTGGCGTCCTGTGGTGGGAGAGATTCCCTAGGGTATCAAAGCCCGCGCTGCCCGGTGCCGGGACAAAAAAAAGGCCACCTCGCGGTGGCCTTTTGAAGGTTCTCCTGGGTGGGAGAACGTCGTTGGGAGATCAATAAATGCTTCACCGACGTCTGTTTTATTTCCCTGTTTCCCTCAATTGCGGGTGTTGTGACAGCAACGCCGGGAACTGTCGCCGATTGCACGCGCTTTGACCATTCTCCAAATAGAGGAGGACGTGGGATTTTTGCTGAATCGGCCGGGATTTCGTGATTTATTTCACGCTGCCGGCTGGGCCATCGCATGGGCCACCGGCAGTTCCACGATGAAGGACGCGCCGCCGCCGGGCCGTGCCTCGCAGCGCACGCTGCCGCCATGCCGCTGGCTGATGGACTTGACCAGCGCCAGGCCCAGGCCCACGCCGCCTTCGCGCTCGCTGGCGCCGGGCAGGCGGTAAAAGGGCTCGAAGATGCGCTCGCGCTGGCCGGCAGGGACGCCCGGGCCGCGGTCGTGCACCTTGACCACGGCCAGCTGCCTGGCGCCGACGCGGGTCTGCGCGAGTTCCAGGTCGATCTCGCCGGTGCCGTAGCGCCTGGCGTTTTCCAGCAGGTTGCGGATGAGCCGGCGCAACAGGCGTGGCGAGCCCTGCACGGTCAGGCCGTGGCTGGTGGCGTCCAGCCCCAGGCCGGCGCCGGCCTGGTTGCCGGGTTCGGCGCTCAGCTCGGCATTGACGCGCGCGCATTCCTCGGCCGCCAGGCCCGTGAGGTCCAGGGTTTCAAAGGGCTCGGCGTCGGCCTGCTTGGCGTCCAGGCGGCTGGCCAGCAGGATTTCGTCGATCAGCTGGTCGAGTTCGGTGATGCTGCGCGAGATCTCCTTGCGCTGCGGCGAGGCGGCGTCGGTGCCCATGAGCTCCAGCCCCATGCGGATGCGTGCCAGCGGCGAGCGCAGTTCATGCGAGGCATTGGCCAGCAGCGACTTGTGCGACTCCATCAGGGTCTCGATGCGCTCGGCCGCGTGGTTGAAGCGCCGGGCCAGGAAGGCCACTTCGTCCGTGCCTTCGGCATTGACGCGGGCCGACAGGTCGCCCGCGCCCCAGCGTTCCACGCCGCGCTGCAGGGCTTCAAGCCGCTGCGTCAGCCGGCGCATGACGGGATAGGCCCCCAGCGCCACGGCCAGGCCGACCAGGCCCAGCATCCAGCCGAAGCCGAAGCCGAAAGGCGGGCGCATCCAGGGATTGCCGGGCGGGCGCTTGGGCCGGGGCAGCAGCAGGTTCAGCGTCTGGCCGTCCTTGGTCGTGACGTCGAACTCAAGGTCGTCGCCGAGCTTGCGGTCGGGACGGGTCTGCGCCGTGCCTATGACTTCGCCCTTGTCGTTGTGCACCAGCACTTCGCGTATCGGTAGCTGCGGCGGGTCGGCGCTCAGGCGCCAGGCCGCGCCGACCAGGAAGGTCAATACGACCACGGTGGCGACCACCGCGAGCCATATTCGTACGTACAGATGTGAAGTGAAACGGCTCCACATAAAAATCTAGTCCTGCTGCTTGGCGAACACATAACCCACACCGCGCACGGTGAGTATGCGTTTGGGGTCCTTGGCGTCGGCCTCGATGGCGCTGCGGATGCGGCCCATGTGCACGTCGATGGAGCGGTCGAAGGCCTCCAGCTCGCGGCCGCGCACGGCTTCCATGATCTGGTCGCGGCTCAGCACGCGGCCGGCGCGCTCGGCCAGCGCCACCAGCAGGTCGAACTGGTAGGAGGTGAGTTCGCAGGGGGTGCCCGACACCGAGACGGTGCGCGCATCGCGATCGATTTCCAGCGAGCCGAAGCGCATGACCTTGTGGCCGCCGTTGGCCGCGGCGTTGCCGGTTTCGCCGCCGCGGCGCAGCACGGCGCGTATGCGCGCCAGMAGTTCGCGCGGCTCGAAGGGCTTGGGCAGGTAGTCGTCGGCGCCGATTTCCAGGCCGACGATGCGGTCCATGGGGTCGCCCTTGGCGGTGAGCATCAGCACGGCGGTGTTGGCGGTTTCGCTGCCCTGGCCCTTGATGCGCCGGCACACTTCCAGGCCGTCCATGTCGGGCAGCATCAGGTCCAGGATGACCAGGTCGGGCGTGTTGCCTTCCAGTGCGGCCAGCCCACTCGCGCCGTCGGCCGCGTGGGTGAAGCCATAGCCCGACTGGCGTAGATATTCGCCCACCATGTTGGCCAGGCGGGCGTCGTCTTCGATCATCAGGAGTTGTTGGGTCATGGATGGGTCCTCGGTTGCAGGGCGTGTCCCCCGGGGTGGATCACAATGGGTTTATGCTGCGCCGCACGCAACAATCGCACTTGAAGCCATCGTAAAGTTACGGTAAACCGGGCGGCAACCTGCCAGCATACTCCGCCGCGCGGGCATCTGGTAGCTGTTTTAGAGCTATCGATTTGATAGCGTAAGGTTGCTGCCCCTATTGGGATTTCGGGGCCTGCATCCGCGAGGCCAGGGCGACCAGTACCAGTACCGGCAGGCCCAGCAAAGCGGTCGCGGTGAAGAACTGGCTGTAACCGAAGGCATCCACGTATTTGCCCGAATAGCCGGCCAGGAACTTGGGCAGCAGCAGCATCATGGAGCTGAAAAGCGCGTACTGGGTGGCCGAATAGTTGACGTTGGTCAGGCTGGACAGGTAGGCGATGAAAGCCGCCGAGGCGATGCCGCTGGAGAGATTGTCGGCCGAGATCACGAAGACCAGCGCGTTGACGTCATGGCCGCGCGTGCCCAGCCAGGCGAACAGCAGGTTGCTGCCGGCGCTCAGCACGGCGCCCAGCATCAGCACGCGCATCACGCCCAGGCGCATGGCCATGGCACCGCCGATGAAGGCGCCCACCAGCGTCATGATGACGCCGTAGATCTTGGTGACGGCGGCGACCTCGTCCTTGGTGTAGCCCATGTCCACGTAAAACGGGTTGGCCATGATGCCCATGACAACGTCGCTGATGCGGTAGATGGCGATCAGCGCGAGGATCACGATGGCCTGCTTGCCGTAGCGCTTGAGGAACTCGGCGAACGGCAGGTAAAAAGCATGGTCGAACCAGACGGCTGCCGGCACCAGCCGCACCGGCAGCGCGACGCGAATACCTGTTTTGGCCAGGCCGATGACGGCCAGCACGTAGATGAGCGCTGGCAACAGGTAGGCGCTGAGGGCCAGGTAGTAGCCCAGCAAGACCATGCCGGGTGCGATCAGCAGCAACAGCACAAGGAGCGCGAGCGTCGCGAACAGCACTGCGCCATACAGGGGAATGCCGGTGGCGGCAAAGCGTGCGCGGGTCGCCGCGGTTTCAGCGTCGCTTTCGGCGCGGGCGCGCTCGGCAGGCTCCGATGAAAACAGCACGGTGATGATTCCCGGCAGCATGGAGAAGGCCATCACCAGGTAGGCGGCTTGCCACGCTCCAGGCTGGTAAGCCGCGGCGTTGGGGACTTCGGCGCGCGCGGCGATCCACAGCACGCCGGCACCGGCCCAGATCATTGCGATGCGGTAGCCGGTCTGGTAGGCCGCCGCCAGCGCCGCCTGGCGTTTGGCATCCGCGGACTCGATGCGAAAGGCATCGAGCGCGATATCCTGCGTGGCTGACGCAAACGCCACGGCCAGCGCGCACCACACCATGGGCTGCAGGGACAACTTGGGGTCGTTCAGCGCCATGCCGCACAACGCGCCGATGATGGTGAACTGCGCCAGCAGCAACCAGCTGCGGCGGCGCCCCAGCAGGCGTGTGAGCACCGGTATCGGCAGGCGATCCACCAGCGGCGCCCACACCCATTTGAAGCCGTAGGCCAGGCCGATCCAGCTCAGAAATCCGATGGTGGTGCGGTCGATGCCCGCTTCGCGCAGCCAGAAGCTCAGCGTGCCGAAAACCAGCAACAGCGGCAGGCCCGCCGAGAATCCGAGCAGCAGCATGCGCAGGGTGGCGCGCTCGGCGTACACGCGCCAGACGCTGGCCCACGATACCGGTGCGGTGCTGGTGGATTCGGGGAGGGAGGAGGAGGCGCCCGGTGCCAGGGCGGATGAGGGGGTTTTGTCTGACATGGCCATTTCGATTTGTGACTATTATTCACCCATGTGCTTTTTATGCGACGCAAAACATTCCGCCTGGCCCGGCCGCCGGGCATTCCTGCTGGCCGCCGCCGGCACCGCGGCGACGGCTGCCACCCTGCCGCTGCGCGYGCAGGTGGATGTCGGGCCCTCATCCCAGCTGCGCAACCTCGTACCCGCCGACGAGATTGAAACCGCCGCCACCCAGGAATACAGCAAGCTGCTTGCCGAGGCCCGCGCCAAGGGCTCACTGGCGCCGCAAGGCCACCCGCAACTGCAACGGCTGCGCACCATTGCCGCAAAGCTGGTGCCGCAGACCGCCCAATGGAACGACCGCGCCAAGCAGTGGCGCTGGGAAGTCAACCTGCTGGGCAGCAAGGAGATCAATGCGTTCTGCATGCCGGGCGGCAAGATCGCCTTCTATACCGGCATCCTCGACCAGCTCAAGCTGACCGACGACGAGGCGGCCATGATCATGGGCCATGAGATGGCCCACGCGCTGCGCGAACACGCCCGCGCGCGCATCGCCAAAAGCCAGGGCACCGGCACCCTGCTGTCGCTGGGCGCCCAACTGCTGGGCTGGGGCCAGATGGGCGACCTGGCCGCCAGCATAGGCACGCAGCTGCTGACGCTGCGCTTCAGCCGTGAGGACGAAACCGACGCCGACCTGGTGGGCCTGGAACTGGCCGCGCGCGGCGGCTACAACCCGCAGGCGTCCGTCAGCCTCTGGGAAAAAATGGGACAGGCCGGCGGCGGTGCCGGTGGCCCTAGCTTTCTTTCGACTCACCCTTCCGGCCCCGAGCGCATCCAGCAATTGCAAGCCAACGTGCCCAAGGTCCAGGGCCTATACCAACGCGCCCGCGGCTAAGCTGGCAGGCCGCCCCTGGTGACCGGTTTGACGCAGCGCGCTGCATTCTTCTCGCGCGCGTGGTGGCGGTCCTTTCGCCCCGCGCGCACCCGCATCAACACGCGCGAACGCCTGCGCCTGGTGGCGGGCTCGCTGCTGGGAATTTTTCTGACGGGTTTGTTGTGCCACCTGGCAGGCCGGGTCGTGCCCGGCCTGCCCTGGCTGGTGGCGCCGCTGGGGGCCAGCGCGGTGCTGGTCTTTGCCGTACCGGCGAGCCCCATGGCGCAGCCCTGGCCGGTGGTGGGCGGCAACACGCTGTCGGCACTGGCCGGCATCGCCGGGGTGCACGGCGTGCACCTGCTGGGTTCCCCCGAACTGGCCGCGGCCCTGGCGGTGGCCACCGCCATCGCGCTGATGCTGGCTTTGCGTTGCCTGCACCCGCCTGGTGGCGCCACGGCGCTCATGATGGTGCTGGGCGGCATTTCCAGCCCGGTGTTCGCTTTTTATCCTGTGATGCTCAACTCGGTGCTGCTGGTGGCCGTGGGCATCCTTTACAACAACGCGACGCGCCGGGCCTACCCGCACACGCAGCTGCCGCCACCGGGCGCAGCGCCCTCGGCCGAAGACCGGCAGCTCGACGCCGACCTGGACGCGGTGCTGGCACGCTACAACCAGGTGCTGGACGTGAGCCGCGACGACCTCAAGGTCCTGCTGGCGGAAACGCGGCTGCGCGCCTACGACCGAAAGCTGGCCGAGGTGCGCTGTGAAGACATCATGTCGCGCGACGTGGTGACGGTGGAGTTCGGCACGCCGCTGGAGGACGCCTGGGCCTTGCTGAGGGAGCGCCGCATCAAGGCGCTGCCGGTGGTCGACCGCGGCTTTCGCATCGCGGGCATCATCACGGTCGCGGATTTCATGCGGGCCGCAGACCTGGACCTGTACGACGGCTTTGACGCCAAGCTCAGGCAGCTGGTGCGCAGCACGCGCAGCGTGTATTCGGAAAAGCCGGAGGTCGTGGGGCAGATCATGACCCGCAATGTGCGCGTGGCCGGCCGGCAACGCCGGCTGGTGGAGCTGGTGCCGCTGTTCGGCAGCACGGGCCACCACCACATTCCCATCATCGGGGAGGGCGAACGGCTGGTCGGAATTATTACCCAGTCGGATCTGGTCGCCGCACTGGGACGCGCCGCCGACCCGGCCGCCTGACACGCGGCGGGATGCTTCAAGCATGAGGTCGAAGGTACTCATGTGCGAGCGGATTTTTCGCATCCTTCGTTGCGAATAAAGCCATAAGACCTAGCAGGCAAGGCGGAGGYGGATTTCCCATCTGGTGGCGCATGCCGAATCAGCGTGCCGTGCGGTGACTACTCGTACTTGTCCTACGCTGCTTTTTGATACTTGCGCCTTAAGATGGTCCGCATGAGCTCTCCCCATGCTCCAGGATTAACTGCCTTTTCCCCGCCGCTGCGGGGCATGGGTCCAGGGCGGGTGCCCTCCATCCCCAAGCCATGAAGAGCACCGACCCGGCCCYGCTCGCATTCCTGGAGGAGCAGCGCGCCGATTACACCCGTTCCCTGCCGCGTCGCCTGGAACAGGTCGGCTTGCTCTGGCAGCAGATCCTGAGGGGCGAGGACCTGGCCCAGGCCCTGCCGACGCTGGAGCGCCACGCGCACAGCCTGGCGGGTTCCGCGGCCACTTTCGGCTGGGCGGACCTCGGGCTGGCCGCGCAGGCGCTGGAGCTGGCCCTGGAACCCCATGTCGGCAAGGATCAGGCGCTGGCGCCCGAGGCCCGTGCCGAGCTCGGCAAGGCCGTCGAAGAACTGCAGCAGCGCTTTCACGGCGCAAGCTGACACCGCCCGAACGGATTGCCCATGCCTGCCTCCGCCGCCTTCCTGTCCAAGATCAAACTCGCGGTGGCGGCCGGCGTGGTGCTGATGACGGTGGTGGGCGCGGCGTCCTACCTGACCATCAGCCGCCTGCTTGAAACAGCCCAGTCCCGCGTGCGCACCGAAGACACGCTGGTCATGCTGGAGCGCGTGGATTCCAGCCTGCGGTCGACCGAATCGGCGCTGCGGCAGTACCTGCTGAGCGGCAACGCCGACGATCTGGAAGCCTTCCAGGCTGCCAGGGTTGAGCTGCGCACCATCAGGGCCCGCACGCGCAGCGCCAACGTGCTGCAGGAGGCGGCGGAGTTTGATGAATTGATCAACCAGCGTGCCCTGATCGCCAACCAGTCCATCGCGGCGCGCAAGGCGGCCGGCCCCGAAGCGGCGGCCGCCGTTCTCGGCAGCGATGCCAGCCGGCAGTTGCGGCTGCGCACCAACGGCCTGCTGGAAAACGCGCGCAACCGCGAGGTCTACAGGTGGCGCGACGCGCAGGCCGTGGCCGAACGCAGCGCCCAGTGGGCGCAGGGCTTCATCATCGCCGGCAGCATGCTGTTTTTTGCCATGCTGGGCTGGGTGGGCTATGTGGTCAAGCATTACGAGCAGGTGCGAAAACGCGGCGAAGCCCAGTTGCGCGACAGCGAGGCCATGAGCCGCAGCATCACCGAAGGCATGGTGGAGGCCGTGATCACCACCAGCGCCGATGACATCGTCCTGGAGGCCAATGCCGCCGCCCTGCAACTCTTTGGCTATGCGCGCGACGAACTGGTGGGGCGCGATGTTTCGGAACTGGTGCCGGAACGCCTGCGCCGCCAGTACAAGGAATTCACCGGCATGATGCGCGCGCGGCCTGAAGCCTTCCGGATCGCCGGGCGCGAGGTGCGCGCCCTGCGCAGGGACGGCAGCGAATTCCTGGTCAGCGTGTCCTTCGGCGACGTGGAGGTGGGCGGCAGGCGCCTGTTCACCGCCGTGATGCATGACATCACCGAAAGCAAACGCACCACCGAAGCCTTGCGAGCCAGCGAGTCGCAACTGCGCCAGGTCACCGACACCGTGCCGGCCCTGATCGCCTACCTGGACACCGACCAGCGCTTTCGCTTCCACAACCGGGCCTATGAGGACAACTTCGGCCTGAGCTACGAGCAGATCGACGGGAAGCCGCTGGCCGACGTGCTGGGCCCGCAGGTCTATGAGACGGTGCGGGAAAAGGTGGATGAGGTCCTGAGCGGGCATATGGTGCGTTATGAGCGGACGCAGATCACGCCCCAGGGCGAGCGCAGGCACTACGCGATGCAGTACTTCCCGCGTTACGGCGAAGGCACCAGCGCGGACAAGGTGATCGGCTTTTTCTCGCTGGGCACCGACATCACCGAACTCAAGCGCATAGACCGCATGAAGACCGAGTTCGTCTCCACCGTCAGCCACGAGCTGCGCACGCCGCTGACGTCGATACGTGGTTCTCTGGGCCTGATCTCGGGCGGCGTGGCCGGCCAGTTGCCCGAAGCCGTCAAGAGCCTGGTGGGCATTGCGCAAAACAACTGCGAGCGCCTGATCCGGCTGATCAACGACATCCTGGACAGCGAAAAAATCGAATCCGGCAAGCTGCGCCTGGACCTGCAGGTGGTGGACCTCAAGCAGCTGGTGCAGCAGGCGCTGGTCTCCAATGAGGGCTTTGCCAGTCAGCACGGCGTGAGCCTGGTGATGCGGGCGCCCGACACGGCGCTGCACGTGCGCATCGACAGCGACCGCATGACCCAGGTGCTGACCAACCTGCTGTCCAACGCCGTGAAGTTTTCGCCCAAGGGCAGCCCGGTGGAAGTCAGGCTCTCGCGCACCGGGCAAAAGGTACGGACCGAGGTGGTCGACGTCGGCCCCGGCATTCCGGAGGAGTTCAGTAGCCGCATCTTCCAGAAGTTCTCGCAGGCCGATTCGTCCGACACCCGCCAGAAAGGCGGAACCGGCCTGGGCTTGAATATTTCCCGTGCCCTGGTCGAAAAAATGGGCGGCACCATCGGCTTCTCCAGCAAGCTCGGCGCGGGCACGACCTTCTTTTTTGAAATGCCCGAATGGACCAACCCGGTGCCGCTGCTCAAGCCGCTGAGGCCGCCCGCGATTTCCTCGCGCCCGCGCATCCTGATCTGCGAAGGCGACCCCGACGTGGCCAAGCTGATCAGCATGATGCTGGGCAAGGCCGGCTTTGATTCCGACATGACCTTCAGCGCCGAGCAGGCGCTGGCCTGCCTGGCCTCCAATACCTACGATGCGGTGACGGTGGACCTCAAGCTCCCCGGCCAGAACGGCGTGTCCTTCATCGGCCAGCTGCGCGAGGACGAGGGGACGCGCAACCTGCCCGTCGTGGTGATCTCGGCCATGGCCGAGCAGGGCCAGCTGCAGTTCARCCGCAAGCCGCACACGGTGTCTGACTGGCTCAAGAAACCCATCGACGAAAACCTGCTGGTGCACAGCCTGCGCCGGGCCGTCGCCAGCCTGGACTCCGGCAAACCGCGCATCCTGCATGTGGAGGACGACCTGGACATCCAGCGCATCACCGCCGCCATCGCCCAGGACTTCGCAAGCTTTGAATTCGCTGCCACGCTGGACGAAGCCCGCGACCGCCTGCGCGAGCACCCCTTTGACCTGGTGCTGCTGGACCTGGCGCTGGGCAGCCATTCGGGCTGGGACCTGTTCGAGGACATCGACGCGCTGGACCCGCGCCCGCCGGTGATCGTGTTCTCGGCCGGCGACGTGGACCCGGCGGACGGCAGGCAGGCCGACGCGGTCCTGGTCAAGGCCCATACCTCAAACACCGAACTGCTCAATACAATCCAGCGAGTCCTGCAGATTCCCGGCGACCCGGGCCCCGTCCGTTCCCAAACCTTGAACTGAACCATCATGACCACACCACTGAACCGCATCCTCTATGTTGAAGACGAGCCCGATATCCGCATGGTGGCGCAGATGGCGCTGCAAGCCGTGGGCGGCTTCACCGTGATTGCCTGCGCCTCCGGCCAGGAAGCGCTGGACGCCGCGCCGGGCGCCGGCGCCGACCTGCTGCTGCTGGACGTCATGATGCCCGGCATGGACGGGCCGACAACGCTCAAGGGCCTGCGCCAGCTGCCGGCCACCGCCGACACCCCGGTGATCTTCATGACCGCCAAGGTGCAGGCCGCCGAGGTGGCGGTGTACAAGGGGCTGGGCGCGCTGGAAGTGATTCCCAAGCCCTTCGACCCGATGGAGTTGTCCACGCAGATCCAGCGGATCTGGGCACAGAGATAAAGCCCCCACGCTGGATGTGGCCCCCACGGTCGCGCACTTCGTGTCGCTTCCTGCCCCCCGAGGGGGCCGCCCGCCTGTGGCCCGGCAAAG
Organism: Polaromonas sp. P1_G2; assembly: GCF_056405515.1. NCBI lineage: Bacteria > Pseudomonadati > Pseudomonadota > Betaproteobacteria > Burkholderiales > Comamonadaceae > Polaromonas > Polaromonas sp. P1_G2. The sequence goes on along the minus strand of NZ_JBFUBY010000004.1, from coordinate 49,040 downwards.
CCGGTTCCACGGCTCATGCTGGCTTGAAGAATTCTGTGGGTGGGACTAGCGACGGAGGCTTTCCACCAGCAGGGGCCGCGGGACTGGCTTTGCCAGACCGCAGGCGCCGCCCCCTAGAAGGGGGGAGCAGACTACACGCAGTGAGTCTGAACGGGGGTCAGAGCTTGAATTCGTAGTCCACGCTCATGGGCGCGTGGTCGGAAAAGCGCTGGTCTTTGTAGATGTGTTCGCTGCGGGCCAGTGCCGCGAAGGCCGGGGTGGCCAGGTGGTAGTCCAGGCGCCAGCCCACGTTCTTTGCGTAGGCCTGGCCGCGGTTGCTCCACCAGGTGTAGGCCGCGTCGGTCGCCGTGGGCTGCAGCTTGCGGTAGACGTCGACCATGCCGCCGCCTCTGACCGAGGGTCCGGTGCGTTCCGTCAGCTCATCGGCCGCTTCATTGGCGAGTTCCGCGTCGCGCAGCAATTCGGTCATCCAGGCCCGCTCTTCGGGCAGGAAGCCGCTGTTCTTCCGGTTGCCCTTGAAATTTTTGAGGTCGATTTCCTGGTGCGCGATGTTGACGTCGCCGCACAGCACGAAGTCGCGCGTTTCCTTCAGGGCCAGCAGGCGCGGGTAGAACTCGGCCAGGAAGCGGAACTTGGCGGCCYGGCGCTCCTCGCCCGAGGAGCCGCTGGGAAAGTAGCAGCTGATGATGGAGAGCTTGGGGCTTTGCTTGCGCCCGGGCCGGTCGAAGCGCAGCTCCACGTAGCGCCCTTCGGCGTCGAATTCGGTCGAGCCGTAGCCCACGATCACGTCGCTGGGTTCATGGCGCGTATAGACGCCCACGCCGGAGTAGCCTTTTTTCTCGGCGAAATGAAAGTGCCCCTTGAGGCCGGCGATTTCCTCGAAGCGCCCGCTCATGTCGGCTGCCTGGGCCTTGAGCTCCTGCACGCAAATACAATCCGGCATGGACTGCAAAACCCAGTCCTGCAGGCCTTTGCTGGCCGCGGAGCGGATACCGTTGAGGTTGAGGCTGGTCAATTTAAACATGGGACTTCCAATGAGCACGGCAGGGCAACAACAGGACAACAGGGACGGGGCAGTTTCCGCGGACGGCGCGCTGGCACAGGAATTCGTGCAGTTCGCCGTGGAGGCGGGGGTGCTGCGCTTCGGGCAATTCAAGACCAAGGCCGGGCGCATGAGCCCGTATTTTTTCAACGCCGGCCTGTTCGACGACGGCGCCAAGCTGGGACGGCTGGCGCAATTCTATGCGCGCCACCTGCTGGCCGAGGAAAAGCGCACGGGCCTGGCTTTYGACATGATTTTCGGGCCGGCCTACAAGGGCATTCCACTGGCCGCGGCGGTGGCCATCGAACTCGCGCGGCTGGGGCGCAACTACCCGTTCGCCTACAACCGCAAGGAAGCCAAGGACCACGGCGAAGGCGGTACGCTGGTCGGCGCGCCCGTCAAGGGCCGCGTGCTCATCATTGACGACGTGATGTCCGCAGGCACGGCGGCGCGCGAGTCGATCGCCATCATCCAGGCCGCGGGCGCCGTTCCCCAMGCGGTGGCGCTGGCCCTGGACCGCCAGGAGAAGGCCACGGAAAACGGCGTGGATGTGAGCCATAGTGCCGTGCAATATGTTACGAAACATCTGGGCTTGCAGGTTTGCGCGATTGCGCGGCTGACCGACTTGCTGCAATATCTCTCCACACAAGGCGACACGCCGGGGGCCAACGGGGCCGATGCGATGTCGCTGAAAACGCACTACCAAGCCGTGCTGGCCTATCGGGACCGCTACGGCGTGGGTTAAGGAGTCGATTTGCTCTTGCGAACAGCACTTACGGTCATTGCGATGTCGGCCGCGTTCGCGGCGAACCATGCCGCGGCCCAGAACATCTACACCTGTGTCGACGGCAAAGGACGCAAGCTCACGGCCGACCGTCCCATCGCCGAGTGCACGGACCGCACCCAGCAGGAACTGAACCGCTCAGGTACGGTCAGGCGCGTGGTGGGCCCTTCGCTGACCGCGCAGGAACGCGCGGTGCAGGAAGAAAAGGACAAGCTCGCCGCCGAAGCGCGGGCCCGCGAGGCCGAGGACAAGCGCCGGGACCGCGCCCTGCTGCTGCGTTACCCCACTCGTGCCGTGCACGACCAGGAGCGCGTCACCGCGCTGGCCCAGGTCGACGAAGTCATCAAGGCTTCCAACAAGCGGACGGCGGAACTGGCCGAGCAGCGCAAAGCCATCCAGGCCGAATTCGAGTTCTACGCAAAAGACCCCGGCAAGGCCCCGCCTTCGCTCAAGCGCAAGCTCGAGGAAAACGACCACAGCTCGGCTGTCCAGAAAAAATTCATTCAGGACCAGGAACAGGAAAAAAAGCGCGTGAACCAGCGCTTTGACGAAGAACTGGTCAAGCTCAAGCAGGTGTGGGCCATGAGAGAAGCCCCTACGGGCTCGGCGCCCACAGCCAAAAACTGAGCGGCCGGGCGGGCCGCCCGGCTTTATCTCAAACCATCAGCCCAGTTTTTTCTTCAGCAACTCGTTGACCTGCGCCGGGTTGGCCTTGCCCTTGGTGGCTTTCATGGCCTGGCCGACCAGCGCGTTCATGGCCTTGGTATTGCCGCCGCGCACCTCTTCGACGTTTTTGGCGTTGGCGGCCAGCACGTCGTCGATGATCTTCTCAAGCTCGCCGGTGTCGCTCATCTGCTTGAGGCCCTTGGCCTCGATGACGGCGTCTACGTCCGTGCCTTCGCCCGTCCACAGTGCGTCGAACACCTGCTTCGCAGCGTTGTTGGAGATCGTGCCGTCGGCGATGCGGCCTATCAGTGCGGCCAACTGACCAGCGCTGACGGTCGACGCCTYGATCGATTTTTCCTCGATGTTCAGGCGCCGCGACAGCTCGCCCATGACCCAGTTGCTGGCCAGCTTGGCTTGCTGGCTGGCCTCGGCCACGGCTTCAAAAAATGCGGCGGTCGCCTTGCTTTGCGTGAGCTGGCCGGCGTCGTATTCGGACAGCCCRTAGTCCTTGACGAAACGCGCCGCCATCACGCGCGGCAGCTCGGACATTTCCGAACGTGTTTTTTCCACCCAGTCGCGCGCGATCACCAGCGGCGGCAAATCGGGGTCGGGGAAATAGCGGTAGTCGGCCGCGTCTTCCTTGGTGCGCATGCTGCGCGTTTCGCCGGTATCCGGGTCGAACAGCACGGTGGCCTGCTGGATGGCGTGGCCGTCCTCCAACTGCGCGATCTGCCAGCGTACCTCGTAGTCGATGGCCTGCTGCATGAAGCGAAAGCTGTTCAGGTTCTTGATTTCGCGGCGCGTGCCCAGTGGCTCGCCCGGCTTGCGCACCGAGACGTTGGCGTCGCAGCGGAAGCTGCCTTCCTGCATGTTGCCGTCGCAAATACCGATCCAGGTGACGATCTTGTGCAGTTCTTTGGCATAGGCCACGGCCTCGGCCGTGGAGCGCATGTCGGGCTCGGTCACGATCTCCAGCAGCGGCGTGCCGGCGCGGTTCAGGTCTATGCCGCTCATGCCGATGAAGTCCTCGTGCAGCGACTTGCCGGCGTCTTCCTCGAGGTGGGCGCGCACCAGGCGCACCGAGCGTTTTTCGCCGTCGAGGAAAAACTCGACGACACCGCCTTGCACCACGGGGATTTCAAACTGGCTGATCTGGTAGCCCTTGGGCAGGTCGGGGTAGAAGTAGTTCTTGCGCGCGAACACGCTGTGTTCGGCGATGTGCGCGTTGACAGCCAGGCCGAACTCGATGGCGCGCTGCACCGCGCCCTTGTTCATCACCGGCAGCGCGCCGGGCAGGGCGAAGTCCACGGCGGAGGCCTGCGTGTTCGGCTCGGCGCCGAAGGCGGTGGAGGCGCGGCTGAAGATTTTCGATTGTGTGGTGAGCTGCGTGTGGGTCTCAAAGCCGATGATGACTTCGTAGCCCTGCACCAGCGGCCCGGTGGGGCGGCCGGCCTGCATTTCGGCGAAGGGGTTGACGGTGGGTTGGGTCTGGCTCATGTCAAATCACTTAAAGGCTTGGGGGCTGGCGCAGGTGCCAGTCGGTCGCGAGCTGGAACTGGTGGGCCGCGCCCAGCAGCTGCGCTTCCTTGAAGTAGTTGCCGATGTCGCACTGCGTGAAGGCGGTCTGGAAATCCTGCGCGATCAGGCGGCGAATTTTCTGCGCCTTGAGGTAGTAGGCGTCGTAGTAGCCGTGCGACAGCACATAGGTGCCGATCATGATGCGGCGCGTGGCCTCGTCGCCGAAGCCTTCGCTGCGCGACTTTTTGTACATGTCGTCGAGGTTGGTGTAGTGCGCTGCGCGGTGTCCGTAGCGCACGCCGTCAAAGCGGCTCAGGTTGCTGCTGGCCTCGGCCGGCGCGATGACGTAGTACACCGGGATCGACAGCTCGGTCAGCGGCAGGCTCACGTCCACCAGCGTGGCGCCCAGCTTTTCATACTCGGCCAGCGCGCCGCGCACGGCGGCCAGCACGTCGGGTGCGCAGCCGGCGCCGAAGAACTGCGTGGGCAGGCCTATGCGCAGGCCCTTGAGCGGCTTGTCGCCGGCGGCGGCGGGGCGCGCGGCGAGCAGGTCCGCCGCGTAGTCGGCGGCGGGCAGGTCCAGCGAGGTCGAATCGCGGTCCGGGTCTGGCCCGGCCATGGCCGACAGCAGCAGCGCGCAATCAAGCGCGCTGCGCGCCATCGGGCCGGCCTGGTCCAGGCTGGAGGCGAAGGCCACCATGCCGTAGCGCGAGCAGCGGCCGTAAGTGGGTTTGATGCCGGTGATGCCGGTCAACGAGGCCGGCTGGCGTATCGAGCCGCCGGTGTCGGTGCCGGTGGCGGTGGGCACCAGGCGCGCGGCGACAGCGGCGGCCGAGCCGCCCGAGGAGCCGCCGGGAATGCGGCTCGTGTCCCAGGGGTTTTTCACCGGCTTGTAGGCGCTGTTGTCATTGCCCGAACCCATGGCGAATTCGTCGCAGTTGAGCTTGCCCAGTGTGACCATGCCGGCGCCCTGCGGCCCCAGCTTGCCCACCACCGTGGCGTCAAACGGGCTGCGGTAGTTTTCCAGGATTTTCGAGCCGGCCGTCGTCGGGAAATCGCGCGTGACGAACACGTCCTTGTGCGCCAGCGGCACGCCCAGCAGCGGCGTGCGTTCGCCGGCGGCCAGGCGCGCATCGGCGGCCCTGGCCTGCGCCAGCGAGACGTCCGCGTCGGTGGCCAGGAAGGCGCCCAGGTTTTCGTGCTGGACGCGAGCCAGGAAGTGCTGCGTGGCTTCAACGCTGGAGACTTCGCGCGCGGCCAGTTTCGCGGCCAGCTGCGCGACGCTCAGGTCGTGCAGGGCGGTGTTTTTCAGGGGGCTGCTCATTCGATCACCTTGGGCACGAGGAACAGGCCCATTTCCACGGCGGGCGCGCTCACCTGGCTGGCCTCGCGCTGGTTGGGTTCGCTGGCGATGTCCTCGCGCAGGCGCAGGGCGACTTCGCCGATCACGGCGGCTGGATGGGCCAATGGCTCCACCCCGTCGGTATTGATGGCGTTCATCTGCTCAACCAGGGCGAAAAAGCCGTTGAGTTGGGCCAGGGTGTGCTCGGTTTCGTCGGGACGCAATTCCAGCCGCGCCAGGTTGGCGACGCGGGCGATGTCTTGGGGTGTCAATGCCATGGGGTAGAGATGAAGGAAATACGGGAGAAAATAAACCAGAAAACAGGGGCTGAAACGAGGTGTAAAGCTCAAAAAACGGGCTTGCTAAAGCTATTGATCTATAGGGGATGCGTTATTATCCCGCCTTTGGTGTGAAATCAGGGTTGGATGCGGGCTTTAGGTGCTTTTTAGGTGCCAGAAGCAGATTTCAGAGCGCCTCTGGCCCAACTTCCCCATAATTGCTGATCAATAAAAAGGCGATGGAGCAACGAAGTTCGCTCATGCCCCAACTGGACCCCTGCATATGTTTGAAGCATTCCGTCGGTATTTTTCCACCGACCTGGCCATTGACCTTGGCACCGCCAACACCCTGATTTTCGTACGCGACCGAGGCATTGTGCTCGATGAGCCCTCCGTCGTCGCCATCCGCCACGAAGGCGGCCCCCAAGGCAAGAAGACCATCCAGGCTGTCGGCCATGAAGCCAAGGCCATGCTCGGCAAGGTGCCCGGCAACATCGAAGCCATCCGGCCGATGAAGGACGGCGTGATCGCCGACTTCACCGTGACCGAGCAGATGCTCAAGCAGTTCATCAAGATGGTGCACCCGCGCAGCCTGCTCAAGCCCAGCCCGCGCATCATCATCTGCGTGCCCTGCGGCTCCACCCAGGTCGAGCGCCGCGCGATTCGCGAAAGCGCCTTGGGCGCCGGCGCCAGCGACGTCTACCTGATTGAAGAACCCATGGCCGCGGCCATCGGCGCCGGCCTGCCGGTGTCGGAAGCCAGCGGCTCCATGGTCGTCGACATCGGCGGCGGCACCACCGAAGTCGGCGTGATCTCGCTGGGCGGCATGGTCTACAAGGGCAGCGTGCGCGTCGGCGGTGACCGCTTCGACGAAGCCATCATCAACTACATCCGCCGCAACTACGGCATGCTGATCGGCGAGCCGACGGCCGAGGCCATCAAGAAAAGCATCGGCTCGGCCTTCCCCGGCTCCGAAGTCAAGGAAATGGAAGTCAAGGGCCGCAACCTCTCCGAAGGCGTGCCGCGCAGCTTCACGATCTCCAGCAACGAAATCCTCGAAGCCCTGACCGACCCGCTTAACAACATCGTCAGCGCCGTGAAGAACGCGCTGGAGCAGACCCCTCCCGAACTGGGCGCGGACATCGCCGAGCGCGGCATGATGCTGACCGGCGGCGGCGCCTTGCTGCGCGACCTGGACCGCCTGCTGGCCGAGGAAACCGGCCTGCCTGTGCTGGTGGCCGAAGACCCGCTGACCTGCGTCGTGCGCGGTTGCGGGATCGCGCTGGAGCGCATGGATCGCCTGGGTTCCATCTTCACTTCGGAATAAGCGCAACGCCGTATCTCATGCCGCGCGCCGGCATGGAGCGGGGCCAGCTTGACAGCGAACCATGCCCTTAGGAACCCTTGACAGATCCCCGCCGCCCTTTTTCAAGCAGGGGCCGTCGGCGCTGTCCAAGCTGATGTTCTTCAGCGCCTTGTCGTTGTTCCTGATGGTCGCTGACACCCGTTTTCGCATCACCCAGCCGGTGCGCGCCGTGCTGGCCACCGCGCTGTACCCGGTGCAATGGCTGGCGCTGCAGCCGGTGCGCGCCGTCCGCGGCAGCGGCGAGTACTTCACCACCCTGAACCAGGCCAAAACCGCCAGCGACGAAGCCGGCAAGAAGCTGGCGCTTCAGTCGCTTCGCGCCGGCCAGGTAGAGCAGCTCCTCCAGGAAAACAACCGCTTGCGCAAGCTGCTGGGCCTGCGCGAGCAGCTCAACACACCGGTCATGGCCGCCGAGGTGCTGTATGACGCGGCCGACCCTTACACCCGAAAAGTGATCATCGACAAGGGTATGGCGCAGGGTGTGGACCTGGGCTCGCCGGTGCTGGACGAGTCCGGCGTGCTGGGGCAGGTCACGCGCGTGCACCCCCTGGTCAGCGAAGTCACCCTGCTGGTGGACCGCGACCTGGCCATTCCCGTACTCAACGTGCGCACCGGCGCGCGCAGCGTGGCCTATGGCGACCCCACCGTCTCCGGCAGCGGCCTGGAGTTGCGTTTCATGGGCAGCAACTCGGACGTGCAGCAGGGCGACCTGCTGACCACCAGCGGCGTGGACGGCGTCTACCCGGCCGGCCTGCCGGTGGCCAAGATCAGCCGCATCGAGCGGCGCGCCGAGTCGGCTTTCGCCAAGATTTTCTGCACGCCGCAAGCGCTGGTGACCGGCGCGCGGCACGTCATGGTGGTCAAGCCCGGCACGGGCCTGATCCCGCCGCGGCCCGAGCCCGACGCGCCTGAAGCCGCGCCCAAGAAGAAAGGGGCCGCTAAATGATCATGCGCTCCGGCCAGCAGCTGCTGCTGCCCGCCAACCCGGTGTTCATCTGGTGCAGCCTGATCGCGGCGCTGCTGCTGGACATGCTGCCCCTGGGCCGCGTGCCCTGGATGCCCGACTTCCTGGCGCTGGTGCTGGTGTTCTGGAACGTGCACCAGCCGCTGCGCGTGGGCATAGGCGTGGCCTTCATGTTCGGCCTGGGCATGGATGTGCACCAGTCCTCGCTGCTGGGCCAGCACGCGCTGTCGTATACGGCACTGAGCTTTTTCGCCACCATGATCCACCGCCGGCTGCTCTGGTTCACCGTGCCTTCGCAAGCCCTGCAGGTGCTGCCGCTGTTCGCCATGGCACACGGCGTGGAGCTCGTGATCCGCATGATAGGCGGCGGAATTTTCCCCGGATGGGTCATGCTGCTGGCGCCCTTGATCGAGGCGCTGCTGTGGCCCGTCGTGAGCGTGCTGCTGCTGGTGCCGCAGCGGCGAGCGCCTGACCCTGATCAGAACAGACCGCTGTAGATGTGGGCCCCCACGCTTTTCACTTCGTGTAATGCGCTGCCCCCCGAGGGGGCCGCTGCGCCTGCGGTCTGGCAAAGCCAGTCCCGCGGCCCCTGTTGGCCTGGGCGGCTCGCTTCGCATCGCCTTTGCTTTTCCGGGGGTAACCGCGCGTCTTGCGGGCACTTTGTGGCGGTTGTAGAGTCGGACCACCATGACTGAGTTGCGCAACGTTGAAGCCGACCTGTCGCGCTTTCGCGCGCGGGTGCTGGTGGCCAGCCTGGTGGTGTTGTGCGCGTTTGCCTTGCTGGCGGCGCGGCTGGTGTACCTGCAGGTGTACCGCCATGCCGACCTGAACGAACAGGCCGAGAGCAACCGCACGGCCATCGTGCCCATCGTGCCGAATCGCGGCCTGATCCTGGACCGCAACGGCATCGTGCTGGCGACCAACTATTCGGCCTACACGCTGGAGATCACGCCGTCCAAGGTCGCGAACCTCGAGGAAACCATTGCCGCGCTGGAAAAGGTGGTCGATATCCAGCTGCGCGACAAGCGGCGCTTCAAGCGCCTGCGCGAGGAGTCCAAGAATTTCGAGTCACTGCCCATACGCACCCGGCTGACGGACGAGGAAGTGGCGCGTTTCGCGGCGCAGCGCTTTCGCTTTCCTGGCGTCGACATCAAGGCCAGGCTGTTCCGCAGCTATCCCTACGGCGAACTCGGCAGCCATGTGGTCGGCTACATAGGCCGCATCAATCAGGCCGAGAAGGAAAACATCGAGGGCAGCGACGACGAGGGCAACTACCGCGGCACCGACTACATCGGCAAGCTCGGTGTCGAGCAAAGCTTCGAGCAGCAGCTGCACGGCACCACCGGCGTCGAACAGGTGGAGACCTCGGCCGGCGGGCGCGCGGTGCGCAAGCTGGCCAGCAACCCGGCCACGCCAGGCAACACGGTGATGCTGTCGCTCGATATCCGCCTGCAGAAGCTGGTGGAAGACATGTTCGGCGACCGGCGCGGCGCGCTGGTGGCGCTGGACCCGAAAACCGGCGACGTCCTGGCTTTTGTGAGCAAGCCGACCTTCGATCCCAACCTCTTCGTCGACGGCATAGACACCGAGAGCTGGCAGGCGCTCAACGAGTCCATCGACAAGCCGCTGCTCAACCGCGCGCTGCGCGGCACCTACCCGCCGGGCTCGACCTACAAACCTTTCATGGCCATGGCCGCGCTGCAGACCGGCAAGCGCTCGCCGACCTTCATCGTCAACGACAACGCCTCCTGGACTTTCGGCGGCCACACCTTCCGCAGCCACGGCGACATCGCGTTGGGCGCGGTCGACATGTACCGGTCCATCGTCAAGTCCAGCAATGTGTATTACTACTCGCTGGCCAATGAGCTCGGCGTGGACGCCATGCACGACTTCATGAAGCCGCTGGGTTTCGGCCAGATCACGGGTATCGACATCAACGGCGAGGTGCGCGGCGTGCTGCCCAGCCAGGAATGGAAGCGCAAGGCCTACAAGCGGCCCGAGCAGCAAAGGTGGTATCCCGGTGAAACGATTTCCCTGGGCATAGGCCAGGGCTACAACACCTTCACCATGCTGCAGCTGGCGCAGGCCACGGCGGCGCTGGCCAACGGCGGCGTCAAGCACAAGCCGCGCCTGGTCATCGGCACGCAGGACCCGGTCACGCGGGTGATGCACCCGCTGCAGGCCAGCCCGCCCGAGGACCTGGGCTACAAGCCGGAGAACGTGGCCATCGTGCGCAAGGCGCTGGTCGGCGTCACGCAGGAGGGCACCTCGGCGCGGGTGTTTGCCGGCGCGGGTTACCTCTCGGGCGGCAAGACCGGCACCGCCCAGRCCGTGACCATAGGCCAGAAAGACAAGTACAACAGCGCCAAGATGGAAGAGCACCAGCGCGACCACGCGGTGTACATGGCCTTCGCGCCGGCCGAGGACCCGAAGATCGCGCTAGCCGTGATCGTGGAAAACGCCGGCTGGGGCGCCGGCGTGGCAGCGCCCATCGCGCGCCGGGTATTTGACTACGTGCTGCTGGGCCAGTACCCCAGCGAAGAAGACATGGTGGCGGTGCAAAAAGGCCTGGCCGCCGCTCCCGTCGGCAAGCCGCGCCAGGCGGCCGAGATGGCCAGCCTGCTTTCAGCCCCGACCTCCGGGCCCACCACCGCCGCCGCAGCGGCGGCCGCCAAGGCCAAGGCAGCGGCCATCGCCGAAGCGCTCAGCAAGCTGGTCCCGCCCATGGCTGCGGCCGGCATCAATCCCGACTGAACTCCCGGCTGCCGGGCACCCCGGAAAACGACAGGCATAAAAAAAGCGCTGGGGTTACCAGCGCTTTTTGCAGCAGGGCATCTTGTGGAATGCCTTGTTGCCTGTGTGTACTTCTAATGGCTCTCTCGTGTCTCCWCGGCTCCTCGCGTTGCGAGCAGCAAGGCTCGTCAGCAAGTCGTCCAATGTAGCCCGCGCACTGACATAGTGCATTGGGGGTTTCCCGCCCCCGGGATTTTGCGGATGGGCGGCTACGGTCCCTGGTGCGGCGTGCCATAGCATGGCGCCCGGCGTGCACCGCGTATACGCATTTGCACTGAAAACCGCCCAAATCTTCCCTATTAAGTGCTGGCATGAGTTATGCCTGCTGCCTTCTGACTGTTACCAATTGTTGGCTGGCTGCAAGAAAGGCGGGCATGTATGCACCTGAAGAGTGTTATGGCGTGGGGCTTGTCGATCTGGATGGGCATAGCCTGCCAGCAGGCCATGGCGCAGGCGCCTGCCGCGCCGGCTGCCGCTCCCTCGGTGGCGGCTTCCGGCGTGGTTACCGAAGTTCCGGTGCCCGTTGCCGCTCCCGCGCCACCGCCGGCGGCTCTCGCGGCAGCGGCTGCGGTTTCGGTTCCCGCCGCACCGGCATCCGCCCCGCCGCCCGCGCCCCTGACCCGCCCGGGCCTGGTGGGGGCGGAGACCCTCAGCGGCGCCGACACCGCCTGGATGATGACCTCTACCGCACTGGTGCTGCTCATGACGCTGCCGGGCATCGCCCTTTTTTACGGCGGCATGGTGCGCAAAAAGAGCGTGCTCAACGTCATGGCCTGCGTTGTCGCCATTTGTGCGGTGGTAAGCCTCCTGTGGTTCGCCGTGGGGTATTCGATCGCTTTCACCCCCGGCAGCAGTGCCTGGGGCCACTACTTCGGCGGCACCGAGCGCTTCTGGTTCGCCGGGCTGGATTACGTGAAGGACGCGCAGAAGGTCGCGGTCAGCCACGTCGCGCCCAACATCCCGGAATCGGTCTATGCGATGTTCCAGCTGACCTTCGCCATCATCACGGCGGCGCTGGTGGTCGGTTCCTTCGTCGAACGCATGCGCTTTTCCGCCATGCTGATCTTCATGTCGCTGTGGACGGTCGCTGTGTATGCCCCCATCGCCCACTGGGTCTGGGAGCCCAACGGCTGGCTGGCCCGCATGGGCGCGCTGGATTTCGCCGGCGGCTCCGTGGTGCACATCAATGCCGGCATCGCCGGGCTGGTCTGCGCCTACGTGCTCGGGCCGCGCCACGGCTACGGCCGCGAGCCCTTCACACCCTTCAACCTGGGCCTGACCATGGCCGGCGCCGGCATGCTGTGGGTGGGCTGGTTCGGCTTCAACGCCGGTTCCGCGGTGGCTTCCGACGGCCGGGCGGGCCTGGCCATGGCGGTCACGCACATCGCGGCCGCGGCCGGCGCGCTGTCGTGGATGGCGGCCGAGTGGGCGGTGCGCGGCCGGCCCTCGCTGCTGGGCCTGTGCTCGGGCCTGGTGGCCGGCCTGGTCGCGATCACGCCGGCGGCCGGTTTTGTCTCGCCGCGCGCGGCGCTGGTGTTCGGCGTGGCCGCGGGGCTGGCCTGCTACTGGGGCGCCACCGGCCTGAAGCGCCTGCTCAACGCCGACGACTCGCTGGACGTGTTCGGCGTGCACGGGGTGGGCGGTATCGTCGGCTCACTGCTCACGGGCGTGTTCGCCAGCAAGGCGATTTCGGGCGCGGAAGGCAGTGTGCTGACGCAGGCCATAGGCGCGGGCGCGGTCATGCTGTACAGCCTGTTCATGACGGCGCTGGCTTTGTGGGTCACCTCGCTGGTCGTCAGCCTGCGCGTCAGCGAGGCCTCGGAGAGCGACGGCCTGGACATCACCCAGCATGCCGAACGCCTTGGCACCTGATGTGCCGGCATTCACTTTGAAGGACACACACCATGCCTTCCAGCGAAAAAATCGCCATCGCCGCCCATCTCCACGTGTTGCTGCGCCGCAAGACCGGCCGGGTGACCGACACCGAGTGGATGGCCGGCAACCTTGAGTACGCGGCCGAGATCGCGCGCTTTGCGCGCGAGAAGGCGGCCGAAGAGGGGCACCCCGACCTGGCCGTCTGGGCCGACAGGCTCGAGGAAATCATGGCCGTGCCCGACCCCAAGCCGCGCCTGCCGCTGGTCCAGCTGGTGTCGGAGGCGGTGAAGGAGCGCGCCGCACCCGCCATGGCGCCGCCGCCCCAGCCGGACCGCCAGAGCGCGCGCTCGATAGACACCGAGGAAGAGGTCTACCCGGAGTCCGGTTTTATCGAATCCACCTTTGGCGCGATCTTCGGCGAAGAGGGTCAGCGCGAGCGCAGGCACCGCGACCCGAACGCGCCGCGCTATGTGAAGGGGCTGCGCTGAATCTGTCGGCTTATTGCGCCGGCCGAGCTTCCCGTGCGCGGTTCAGGCTGTGCGCCAGCATGTTGCGGGTGCGCGCGCGGATATTGGCGCTGGCCTCGTCCGCGAAGGCCGCCACATAGGGGTGGCCGGCGTTGTCCGCCAGGATGCTGCGCCGCACCTGCTCCAGGCCGGTGTCGCAGGCGGCCAGAGCCGTGTCAGCGAGCACAAAGACGGACCGGGCCGCATCGTCCTTCAGCGGCAGCAGGGCCTTGTCCGCGCAGCGCTGGTAGTCGTTGATGGCGGCTGCCACTGGCGCGCGGGCGATCGACAGCGGGTCATGGCTGGCCCTGGGCGCCGAGCTGCAGGCGGGCAGGGCCAGGAGCAGGGCGGTGATCAGCGGAAAGGATGAGGGAAGCGGCTTCATGCGCCGCATTGTGTCATCGGCGCATGAACCCAGGCGGCAGGTGCCACGCAGCAAGGATGTAAGGAAAATCGATTAAGGGTAAGCACAACTGGCCTGCTGCAAACGCAAGCCTTAGCATGCAACTCAATAACCAAGGGGGAGCTTATGGCGCGCACTGCAATGACATCCACGGCATTGACCTTGGCCTTGGCGGCAAGCCTGCTGGGATCCGGTCCCGCGCTAGCCCAGGCCCCGGCTCCGGCCCAGCAGCTGGTGCTGGGCATCAGCGAAGGCACTTCGGGCGGCCTGGACCATGCCCAAGTGATTGCCAAATACCAGGGCCTGGCCGAGGTGATAGGCCGGGCCATGAAAGCCAAGGTCAGCGTGGTGTTCGCGCGCGAATTCAAGCAGCTTGAAGAAGGCATGCAGACCGGCCGTTTCGACCTGGTGATGGCCCGCCCCAGCGACTACCCGGCGCGCGGCATGCGCGACTACGGCTACAGCTACATCGCCAGCACCAAGCCCGACGGGCAGTGCTTCATCATCGCCCCCAAGGGATCCGAGCTGAAGACCATCAACGACGTCAAGGGCAAGCGCATCGCCCTGCCCGAGCAGATCGCCTACATGTCCCGCTTTTGCGCCGCCGAACTGCGTGACAAGGGCATCCTGGTGGACAAGGAAAACGTGCAGTTCGTGCGCGAACAGGCCGCCGTCGGTTTCTACCTGGACAACAAGTTCGCCGACGTGGGCGGCGTGGCCTCTTATTCGGGCATCGCCAAGAAATGGGAAAAAGACGGCGGCCGCATCATCCACAAGAGCGTGGCGCAGCCTTACTTCCCGATGGTGGCCCATAAGCGCATCAAGCCCGAGCAGCTCAAGGCCATCCAGGAGGAGCTGCTGGCCCTGCCCGGCAGCGATGCCGGCAAGGACGTGCTCAAACGCATCGGCGTCGAACAGTTCGACACCACGTCGGAAGCCCGCATGCGCGAGCTGCTCAAGTGGCTGAACATTTAGCCTAGCCAGGTCCAGTTTCCGGCGCGKCACCCAGCTGCCGCTGCTGTCTTCCTGGCCCGGCACGGGCCGCCGCCTTCCCTCGTCAACACCCTGCACCGCGCGCCGGCGTCAGCCGTGCCGCTGGCCGAGCCCGCTCAAACCCTAGGGTTTTCACTGAAAAAAAGCGGCCTCGCTTCGTTGCATTAGTTATCATTCATAACCATAATCGACCTCACTGAAAATCTCCAAATGACCCAAAAACACCTCCAACTCGAAATGCGCGGCGACGTTGCCGTGATCCGCCTGGCGCGCCCCGCCAAACGCAATGCGCTGGGCGACGCCCAGGTGCTGGCCCTGCGCGACCTGTTTGAAAACCTGCCCGCCGGCGCCCGCGCCGCCGTGCTGCACGGCGAAGGAGACCACTTCTGCGCGGGGCTCGACCTGGGTGAACTCCAGGAGCGCGACGCCAGCCAGGGCCTGCACCACTCGCGCATGTGGCATGCCGCGCTGGACCGCCTGCAGTACGGGCCCGTGCCGGTGATTGCCGCGCTGCACGGCGCCGTGGTCGGCGGCGGCCTGGAGCTGGCGAGCGCCTGCCACATCCGGGTGGCCGACGAGAGCACTTTTTACGCGCTGCCCGAAGGCTCGCGCGGCATCTTTGTCGGTGGCGGCGGCGCGGTGCGCATTCCCCGGCTGATAGGCGCGGCGCGCATGACCGACATGATGCTGACCGGCCGCGTCTACAACGCCCAGGACGGCGAACGTGTAGGCCTGGCGCAGTACCTGGTGCCGCAGGGGCAGGCGTTCGACAAGGCGCTCGAACTGGCGACCCGCGTGGCGACCAATGCGCCCTTGACCAACTATGCCCTGATGCATGCCTTGCCGCGCATCGCGGAACAGCCCGCGGACCAAGGCTTCTTTACCGAAGCATTAATGGCGGCGATCGCGCAAAGCGCGCCCGAGGCCAAGGGCCGCGTGAGGGACTTCCTGGACGGCAAGGCCGCCAAGGTGAAAAAAGACTGAGCGGCACCGGTGGGCCCGCGTGAGGGTCCGGCGGGAAAGAGACGAAAAGCCAAAGAGCCGAAAAGACAAAGAGACAGAAGAGACAACACCATCATGAGCGCCCTCAAATTCCGCCCCCTGCGCTTTGGCGTGACCCGTGCCGTCCTGCGCGAAGGCGCACCCGGCGTCGGCTACCTGCGTGCCGACCAGGACCTGAAAGATTACCCCGCCCGCATCACCGACCGGCTGCGGCATTGGGCGCAGGCCGCACCCGAACGCAGCTTCATGGCGCGGCGCGAAAAACTCGCGGACGGCACGACGGGCGATTGGTGCCACCTCAGCTACGCCCAGGCCTGGGCGGCGGCCCGCAGCATCGCCCAGGGATTGCTGGACCGCGGCCTGAGCGCCGAGCGGCCCGTGGTGATACTTTCCGAAAACGGCCTGGAGCACGCGCAGCTGGCGTTGGGCTGCCTCATGGCCGGCGTGCCCTTTGTGCCGGTGTCGCCGCCGTATTCGCTGGTCAGCCAGGATTACGACAAGCTGCGCCATGTGCTCAAGACCGTGACGCCGGGCCTGGTGTTTGCTGCCGATGCCGAGCGTTATGCCAAGGCCATCCAGGCCGCGGTGGAGCCCGGCGTCGAGGTGGTGCTGGCCGCCGGGCAGATGGAGGGGCGCGCCAGCACGCGCTTTGCGGACCTGGCCGCGACACCGGCGACAGCCGCGGTGGAGCGCGCCATGCAGGCCACCGGGCCGGACACCATCGTGAAGTTCCTGTTCACCAGCGGATCGACCAAGATGCCCAAGGCGGTGATCAACACCCAGCGCATGTGGTGCGCCAACCAGCAGCAGATGGCGCAGTCCATGCCGGTGCTGCAGGAGGAGCCGCTGGTGCTGGTCGACTGGCTGCCGTGGAACCACACCTTCGGCGGCAACCACAACTTCGGCATGGTGCTGTTCCACGGCGGAACGCTTTACATCGACGACGGCAAGCCCACGCCGGCGCTGATGCACGAGACGCTGCGCAACCTGCGCGAGATCGCTCCCACGGTGTACTTCAACGTGCCGACCGGCTTTGAGGCCATCGCCCATGCCATGAAGACGGACGCGCAGCTGCGGCGCCAGCTGCTGTCGCGCGTGAAGATGTTTTTCTACGCGGGCGCCGCGCTGGCCCAGTCCGTCTGGGACAGCCTCTACGAGTCGCAGGAAAAGGAAATCGGGGAGCGCATTGTCATGGTGACCGGCCTGGGCATGACCGAGTCCGCGCCCTTTGCCATCTTCGTGACCAGCCCCGAGGTGAAGTCCGGTGACCTGGGCGTGCCCACGCCCGGCATGGAGCTCAAGCTGGTCGACATGCAGGGCAAGACCGAGGTGCGCTACAAGGGCCCCAACGTTTCCCCCGGCTACTGGCGCGCGCCGCAGGACACGGCGCAGGCCTTCGATGAAGACGGCTTCCTCTGCACCGGCGACGCCGTGAAGTGGATAGATGACGCGGACATCCACCGGGGCCTGAAGTTCGACGGCCGCATCGCCGAGGACTTCAAGCTCGCCACCGGAACCTTTGTCAGCGTCGGGCCCCTGCGCGCGAAGATCGTCGCCGCCGGTACGCCCTATGTGCAGGACGCGGTGCTCACCGGCATCAACCTCAAGGAGGTGGGCGCGCTGGTGTTCCCGACACAGGCCGTGCGCGCGCTGGCCGGGCTGCCGCCGGATGCGCCTTGGCGCCAGGTGCTCGACAGCGCGCCGGTGCTGGCGCATTTCCAGGAGGTGCTGGACCAGCTCGCCCTCTGTGCCACCGGCAGTGCCAGCTGCATCGCGCGCCTGCACCTGATGCATGAGCCGCCCTCTTTCGACAAGGGCGAGGTCACCGACAAAGGTTCCATCAACCAGCGCGCCGTCCTCACGCAGCGCGCGGCGCTGGTGGAAGCCTTGCACGGCGACACCGCCCATCCCGTCCTGAAACCACGCGCGCGCTGACACCCGACATACATATAGACACAGCAGGATTTGCATGCAGCACAAAGGATTTTTCTCTGCCTTCCAGGACGTCTGGATGCTCGACGGCGTAAGAACRCCCATGGTCGACTATTGCGGCGCCATCGGCCACGTGTCGCCCACCGACCTCGGCATCAAGGCCGCGCGCGCCGTGCTGCAGCGCTCGGGCGTCAGCGCCGGCCACATCGACTCGGTGATCGCCGGCAACATGGCCCCGGGCGACTTCGAACAATTCATGCTGCCGCGCCACATCGGCCTGTATGCCGGGGTGCCCGTGGAAGTGCCGGCCATCATGGTGCAGCGCATCTGCGGCACAGGCTTCGAGCTGTTCCGGCAGGCCGGCGAGCAGATCCAGAGCGGCGCGGCGAATGTGGCGCTGGTGGTCGGCGCCGAAAGCATGACGCGCAACCCGATCGCCGCCTTCGAGCACCGAACCGGCTTCAAGCTGGGCGCGCCGGTCGGCTTCAAGGACTTCATGTGGGAGGCTCTCAAGGATTCGGCCGCCGGCATCGACATGATCCAGACCGCGGAAAACCTTGCGAAGAAATACGGCATCACGCGTGAGGCGGTCGATGAATTTGCCTCCAGCTCGTTTGCGAAAGCGGTGGCGGCGCGGGAGGCGGGGTTTCACGCCGGTGAAATCGTGCCGGTGGTCACCGAGGCGTTTGAGCTTCCCGGCTATGCCGCGCGCGGCATACGCCTGCAGGGCAAGGCCACGGAAGTCGCGCAGGACACCCACGCGCGGCTGTCCCCCGTCGAGGTGCTGGCCAAACTCAGGGCGGTCCATGCCGGCGGGGTGCAGACCGGCGGCAACAGCGCTGCGCTGGTGGACGCGGCCGCGGCCGCCGTGGTGGCCTCCGGCGCCTACGTGAAAGCGCAGGGCGGCAAACCCCTCGCGCGCGTGGTGGCCGCCGCGGTGGTCGGTGTGCCGCCCGAGATCATGGGCATAGGCCCGGCCCCCGCGATCCGCCTGCTGCTGGAGCGCTGCGGCCTGACGCTGGACCAGGTCGGCCGTTTTGAAATCAACGAAGCCCAGGGCGCGCAGACGCTGGCGGTGGCCCGCGAGCTGGAACTGGACCTGGGCAAGCTCAATGTCAACGGCGGCGCCATCGCCATGGGCCATCCGCTGGCGGTCACCGGTGTGCGCCTCACCATCACCGTTGCGCGGGAAATGCGGCGGGCGGGCGTGCGCTACGGCATTGCCTCCGCCTGTGTGGGCGGCGGCCAGGGCATCGCGCTGCTGCTTGAAAACCCCGAGGCGGCGTGAGCCTGCCCCAACAGATTCCGGAACACTGACATGAACATTCAAGGACTCGCGGCATTGGTGACGGGCGGCGGCTCGGGGCTGGGCGAAGCTACCGCCCGGGAACTCGCGCGCCTGGGCGGCAAGGTCGCCGTGCTGGACATCAACTTGGCCAATGCGGAAAAGGTCGCCGAAAGCATACGCGCGGCCCATGGCGCCGACGCCGCACTGGCTTGCCACTGCGACATCACCGACAGCGCCAGCATGCAGGCCGCGCTGGACAAGGCTGCCGCCGCGCACGGCCCGGCGCGCATCCTGATGAACATCGCCGGCATCGGTTCGGCAAAACGTGTGGTGGCCAAAGACGGCAGCCCTGCGCCGCTGGAGGACTTTGCCAAGGTCATCACCATCAACCTGGTGGGCACCTACAACGCGAGCCGCCTGTTTGCAGCAGCCTGCGCCAAACTGCTCCCGCTGGAGGACGGCCAGCGTGGCGTCATGATGTTCACCGCGTCGGTCGCCGCCTTCGACGGCCAGGTCGGGCAGCAGGCTTATAGCGCCTCCAAGGCCGGGCTGGCCGGCATGACGCTGCCCATGGCGCGCGACCTCGCGCAGCACGGCATCCGCGTCTGCACGGTGGCGCCCGGCCTGTTCGCCACGCCCCTGATGGCGCAATTGCCCGAAGCCGTCCAGGCTTCGCTGGCCGCCAGCATTCCCTTTCCGCCGCGCCTGGGCAAGCCCGAAGAGTTCGCGCAACTGGCCGTGCATATTGTCAACAACGACCACCTGAACGGCGAAGTGATCCGCCTGGACGGTGCGCTGCGCATGGCGCCAAGGTGAGCCCCATGGAAAAAACCGTGGTCTATGAAGTGAAGGTCGCGTTCGGCGACTGCGATCCCGCGGGGATCGTGTTTTTCCCCAACTTCTCACGCTGGATGGACGCCGCCTCGCTGAATTTTTTCGCCGCATGCGGCGTGCCGCCCTGGCGGGAGCTGGTCAAGACCACCGGCATCGTCGGCACGCCCCTGCTGGAGATCAACACCCGCTTCAGCCAGCCCGCCACCTACGGCGAAACGCTGAGCATCCACACCAGCGTGCAGGAGTGGCGGGACAAGGTGTTTATCCAGAAACACGTGATCCGGCGCGGTGAGGACCTGATCTGCGAGGGCTTGGAAACCCGCGCCTTCTGCATACGCCATCCCGACAAACCGGACCGTATGAAGGCAATAGCCGTGCCCCCCGACATCCGCGGCCAATGCAGTTGAGCGGGCGCAGCTGACGCGCCCGGGGTGCACGGCCCCTGGTGCTTCTTGGATTTTGCTTTTCGACCCGTGGACTTAACTACTACAAGGAGACATCTCATGCAAACACGTCGTCATTTCGTACAGGGCGCCGCGGCGCTCTCGGCGGCCGCCCTCGCGCCTTTCCCGGCGCTGGCGCGGGCGCTCGAACAGGTCAAGATCCTCTACGGCTTTCCGGCCGGCAGCGCGGGCGACATCTGCGCGCGCCGTGTGGGCGACCGTTTCGGCGGCACCGCCTATTCCAAAAATAACGGCATCGTCGAAACCAAGACCGGCGCCGGCGGGCGTATCGCGCTGGAGTTGCTCAAGACGGCGCCGGCGGACGGCTCCGTGCTGGCGATGACGCCGTTCTCCTGCCTGTCGCTGTACCCGCACATCTACAAAAAGCTGTCCTACGACCCCTCGGATTTCGTCGCGGTGGGGACCGCCTCCATGATCCACCATGGGCTGGCCGTCGGGCCGCTGGTGCCGGCCTCGGTCAAGACCGTGCATGACTTTCTCGGCTGGGCCCGGGCCAACCCGAAGGATGCCAGCTACGGCTCGCCCGCCGCCGGGTCGACCCCGCACTTCATCGGCGCCTTGCTGGGCCTGAACAACCAGGTGGAGCTCAAGCACGTGCCCTACCGCGGCTCGGTGCCCGGCGTGACGGATGTGGTCGGCGGCCAGCTCGCCGCGATGGTCACGCCTCACGGCGATTTCATCCCCAACCACAAGGCCGGCAAGCTGCGCATCCTGGCCACCTCGGGAAAGCAGCGCTCGCCCTTCGTGCCTGAAGTGCCAACCTTCGCCGAGCAGGGTTTTGCCGACCTGACGGTGGAGGAGTGGTTCGGTTTCTACGCACCCGCGAAAACGCCCGCCGACATGGTGGCCGCGGCCAACGCCGCCATCAATGCCGCCATCCGCGACAAATCCGTCATCGATTCGCTCACGGTGGTCGGGCTGATTCCCTACGGCGGCACCGCGGACGACATGGCGTTCAGCCAGAAGCGCGAGTTTGATCGCTGGGGCCCGCTGATCAAAAAAGTCGGCTTCACCGCGGAATCCTGATACCCCGGCCCTGGCGGGCCGGTCCGGGCGGCATTGGCATAATCGGGGCTAGCCTGGCATCATGCCTGTGCAGCAGCGTTGCCAGATAACGAAAGCGCCCTGATCCCTTATGCCCGCGTCGCCCAAACCCGCTCCGGCGGTAGAGGAGGTTGATACCTCCTATCTCGAAACCTTGATGGGCTACAACGCCACGCGCGCCTCCCTCAAGGTCATTGAATTGTTCAGCAAGCGCATGGCGRTCTACGACCTCCGGCATGTGGATTTTTCGATCCTGTCCTTGATCACGCACAACCCCGGCATCACCTCGCGCCAGCTGTGCGGCGCGCTGAGCATCCTGCCGCCCAATCTCGTCGGGAAAATCGTCGCGCTGGAAAAGCGCGAGCTAGTGCACCGCAGGCCGCACCCGCAGGACGGCCGTGCCGTGGGGCTTTACCTGACCGATGCGGGCCAGGCCTTGATGCGCGAAGCGGAAGGCACCGCCGTCAGCCTTGAAACAGAAGCGACCCAGCGCCTGAGCCCGACGGAAAAGAAGACGCTGATGCGCCTTCTGCAAAAAATCTACCGCTGAAGCACATCGGGCCCCCGGCGGCCCTTGCTCAGATTCCGGCCTGGATCCAGGCCGCCGCTTTTTCCGCGATCATCAGCGTCGGCGAGTTGGTGTTGCCGCTGGTGATCAGCGGCATTACGCCGGCATCGACCACGCGCAGGCCGCGAATGCCGCGCACCTTGAGGTGCGAATCCACCACCGCCATCGGGTCGTCCTCTTTGCCCATCTTCGTCGTGCCCACCGGGTGGAAGATGGTGGTGGCGATATCGCCGGCCAGCCGCGTGAGTTCCTCGTCGGTCTGGAACTGCACGCCGGGTTTGTACTCCTCGGGCTGGTATTTGGCTAGCGCGCTCTGGCCCACGATGTTGCGCGTCACGCGCAGCGAATCGGCCGCCACCTTGCGGTCTTCCGCCGTGCTCAGGTAGTTGGGCGCAATCGCCGGCGCATCCTCGAAGCGGCCGCTCTTGATGTGCACCGTGCCCCGGCTGGTCGGGTTGAGGTTGCAGACACTGGCGGTGAAGGCGTTGAAACCGTGCAGCGGCTCGCCGAAAGCCTCGAGCGACAGCGGCTGCACGTGGTACTCGATGTTGGGATAGGGCTGGTCGGGTGAGCTGCGCGTGAACGCGCCCAGCTGCGAGGGCGCCATGCTCATAGGCCCGGTCTGGCGCAGTGCGTATTCCAGCCCGATGCGGGCCTTGCCCCAGAGCGTGTTGGCCATGGTGTTGAGCGACAGGCCCCAGCGCTTGTCCCCCTGCACCTTGTAGACCGAGCGGATCTGCAGGTGGTCCTGCAGGTTGGCGCCCACGCCGGGCAGGTCTTGCAGCACCGGGATGCCGTGCTGTTGCAGCAGGGCCGCCGGGCCTATGCCCGAGAGCTGCAGGATTTGCGGCGACCCTATGCTGCCCGCGCAGAGGATGACCTCACCCATGTGCCCTGAGTCGCGCGTCGAATGCGCGGTTACGCGCTCATCGCCCGCCCACACTTCAACGCCTGTGCAGCGCTGGCTGCCGTCCGGCTGCGGCGTGACCACCAGCTTGCAGACCTGGGCGTTGTTCCAGAGTTCAAAGTTGGGGCGTGCATAACAGGCGGGCCGCAAAAAGGCTTTGGCGGTGTTCCAGCGCCAGCCGTTCTTCTGGTTGACTTCAAAGTAGCCCACGCCTTCGTTGTCGCCGCGGTTGAAGTCGCTGGTGGCCGGTATGCCGGCCTGCTGCGCGGCTTCGGCGAATGCGTCCAGGATGTCCCAGCGCAGGCGCTGCTTTTCCACGCGCCACTCGCCGCCGGAGTTGTGATGGCGCAGCAGCTTCTGGTAGGGCTGGCTCTTGTCCTGCATCAGCTCGGGCGCCGTTCCGCGCGCGCCGTGCATCGCGTCGGCGCCCTTGTGGTGGTCTTCGTGCAGCTTGAAATGCGGCAGGGAGTTTTCCCAGCGCCAGGCCATGTCTCCGGTCAGCTGCGCCCACTGGTCGTAGTCGCGCGCCTGGCCGCGCATGTAGATCATGCCGTTGATGCTGGAGCAGCCGCCCAGGGTCTTGCCGCGCGGGTAGCGCAGCGCCCGGCCGTTGAGGCCGGCGTCGGGCTCGGTGTTGTAAAGCCAGTCGGTGCGCGGGTTGCCTATGCAGTACAGGTAGCCCACCGGGATGTGAATCCAGTGGTAGTCGTCCTTGCGGCCTGCCTCGATCAGCAGCACCCGCTTGGACGCGTCGGCACTCAGGCGGTTGGCCAGCAGGCAGCCCGCCGTGCCGGCGCCGATGATGATGTAGTCAAAAACCTGGCTTTCGTCTTGCATGGGTGTCTTGTCTCTTTGTTCTAGGCGGTGTTTTTCGCGGAAGCCGGGTTGGCGGCAGCGGCCGAAACACGCTGCGTGGCCCCATCCTGCCAGCCCAGCCTAACGCGGGGCTGACCGCCGCAGCATGGCCGATTGTGGCACCCCCGGCGGCGCTTGATATCGCGCCGGAGGTGTTTTGAAGCCGCCAGCCCCCACCCCGCCCTCCCCCAGTGGGGGAGGGACCAAGAGCGCCGCGCAGATGAGGGCCGAGTCCTGGTGTAGGACCAAGGCGACAGCGGTTGGCGCACGGTCGGCAATGGTGTTTTCAGCAGTTACCATGCAACTTTGTGTTTCGTACATTGCAAACTGCCGGTTCGCGCCTGGCTTGACTGAATGCTTATGGAAGACTCCACGCCCCGCATCGAACAGCAGGACACGCCGCAAGGCCGGCTGTTTGTCGTGCAAGGTGCGTGGACGGCCGCCGGCCTCACCGGTGAGGCCGTGTGGGAAGCGCTGACCGTGCAGCTCCAGGGATTCGGCGGCGCCTCCTCTTCTCAGGCTGGCTGGAATCTTGAACAGGTCGGCAAACTCGACCACCTGGGCGCGCAGGTGCTGTGGAACCACTGGGGCCGTAACTGGCCGGCGCAGCTGCAGGCCGAGCCCAGCCAGCGCGCGGTGCTGGAAACCGTCGCCAAATTCAGCACCGACCCGCCCAAACCCCGAAAGACCGACTGGAGCGAACCCTTCATCCTGCTGGGCACCCGCGTGCTGCGGTTGCTGGACCACCTCAAGGGCCTGGTGCGCCTGATCGGGCAGCTGTTGCTGGACATCATCCGCCTGGTACGGCGTCCGCATGAAGGTCCCTGGCGCGACCTCTCGGGCCACTTGTTTCATATCGGCGCCACCGCGCTGCCGATCACCGCGCTGGTGGGCTTCCTGATCGGTGTGGTGCTGGCCTACCTGATCTCGCAGCAGCTGCGCCAGTTTGGCGCCGACGCCTTCATCGTCAACATCCTGGGCATCTCGCTGATCCGCGAACTCGGTCCGGTGCTGGCCGCCATCCTGATCGCCGGGCGCAGCGGCTCGGCCATTACCGCGCAGATCGGCGTGATGCGCGTCACCGAGGAACTCGATGCCATGCGCGTCATGGGCATCCCGCGCGGCTTTCGCCTGGTCATGCCACGCGCGCTGGCATTGGCGGTGGTGATGCCGCTGATCAGCGTCTGGACCACCATCGCCGCCTTGCTGGGCGGCATGCTGGCGGCCGACATTTCGATGGATGTCACACCGGCCTACTTCATCAATTCGCTGCCGGCCGCGGTCGACGTGGCCAACCTCTCGCTGGCCACAGCCAAGTCGGTGGTGTTCGGCGTGCTGATCGCGCTGATCGGCTGCCACTACGGCCTGCGCGTCAAGCCCAACACCGAAAGCCTGGGGCAGGGGACGACGGCCTCGGTGGTGACCTCCATCACCGTCGTGATCCTGGTCGATGCTCTGTTCGCCGTTCTCTTTAAAAGTGTCGGTATATGAGTGAAGCCATCGTCGACATCAAAAAACTTTGGACCGTGTTCCCCAACGGCGAGAAAAAAGCCGTGGTGCACAAGGACCTGGACCTCAGCGTGCAGCGCGGCGAGGTGCTGTCCCTGGTCGGCGGTTCGGGTACCGGCAAGACAGTGCTGCTGCGCCAGATGCTGGGCCTGGAGAAGCCGACGCAGGGCGAGATCACCGTGCTGGGCCGGCCGGCGGCCGAGCTCGGCAAGCAGGGCGCGGCCAGCCGCGTCGGCATGCTGTTTCAGCAGGGGGCGCTGTTCTCGGCCTTCACCGTGCTGGAGAACATCGCCTTTCCGCTGCGCGAACTCAAGACTTTGCCGCGCGCGCTGGTCCATGAGGCGGCCATGGTCAAGCTGCAGATGGTGGGCTTGGGCCCCGACGCGGCCGACAAGATGCCCAGCGACCTCTCGGGCGGCATGGTCAAGCGGGTGGCGCTGGCACGCGCCCTGATCATGGACCCGCCGCTGCTGCTGCTCGACGAGCCCACCGCCGGGCTGGACCCGGAAAGCTCCGACAGCTTCGTCTCGCTGCTGCGCTCACTGCACCGCGACATGGAACTCACGGTGGTGATGGTGACGCACGACCTGGACACGCTGTTCGAGCTCAGCACCCGCATCGCGGTGCTCGCCGAGCAGAAGGTCATCGTCAACGATGTGCCCAAGGAGGTGGTGGCTTTTCCGCACCCCTTCATCCACGAATTTTTCCTCGGCGAAAGGGGGCAGCGCGCGATGGAGTTACTGCGCGAGTATCCCTTTACTGTATGAGCACACATCCTCAATTTGAAGAGAGGCATTGACCATGGAAAACAAAGCCCATGCCATGGCCGCCGGTGCATTTGTACTGGTGGTCACCGYCCTGCTGGCCCTGCTGGCGATCTGGCTCACGCGCGACAACACCCAGCGCGACCTCTACGACATGAGCACCGGCGAAACCGTCTCCGGCCTGCAGCCGCAGGCGGCGGTGCGTTTTCGCGGCGTGCCGGTGGGCAAGGTCGAGCTCATAGGCTTCGATACCAAGGTCAAGGGCAATGTGCTGATCCGCGTGTCCATAGACCGCAGCGCGCCCGTCACCAAGTCCACTTTCGCCACCGTGGCCTCGCAGGGCGTCACCGGGCTGGGTTTCATCCAGCTCGACGACGACGGCAAGTCGGCCGAACGCCTGGCCGTCAACGATGACGATCCGCCGCGTATCCCGCTCAAGCCCGGCGGCCTGGACAAGCTGCTCAAGCAAAGCGAGGTGATCTTCAACCAGGTTGAGGAAGCCAGCACGCGGTTGAACAAGCTGCTGTCCGACGACAACCAGCAGGCCCTGACGGCGGCCGTCAAGCAGCTCGGCGATGCCGCCGGCAGCATAGACCGTGTCGCCAAAGGCCTGGAGCCGACGGTGGCCTCCTTGCCGGCCCTGTCCCGCAACACCACGGCCACGCTGAACTCCGTCAAGACCGCCGCGGACGACATCAGTGTGACCGCCACGCGCCTCAATGAAAAAGGCGGGCCGCTCGACAAGCTGTCCGAAGGAGGGACCGCGCTGGCCGCGGGCGTGGAAACCTTCAGCGCCGGCACGCTGCCCAAGCTCGGGGAGGTCGCCGACGAAACCGCGCGCGCCATGCGCCAGCTGCGCCGCACCGTGAGCGCGGTCGACGACAACCCGCAGTCGCTGATCTTCGGCAACGGCCCGCCTGTGCCCGGGCCGGGCGAACCCGGCTTTTCCGCCTCTGGAGTGAAAAAATGATGCGCGCTTTTCCTCAACCGTCTTCCAAACTATCATCGCGGGCCGCCGGCCTGGTGTGCGCGCTGCTGGCCGCCCTGGCGCTGGGCGCCTGCTCGGGCCTGCCCGACAAGCCGACGCGCGCCACCATGTACGACTTCGGGCCGGGCCCGCTCGCGACACCGCCCACGACGCGCCAGGCGCCGTTGCCCGCGCTGGCCCTGGACGACGTCTCGACCCCGGGCGGCGTGCTGGACAACATGGCCGTGCTATACCGCCTGAGCTATGCCGACGCGCAGCAGCTGCGCCCCTATTCGCAGGCGCGCTGGAGCATGCCGCCCGCGCAACTGGTGCGCCAGCGCGTGCGCCTGCAACTGGGCCAGCGCCGCGCCGTGTTCGACGCCGGGGCCAGTGTGGCGCTGAACCGCAGCCAGAACGCGGTGCTGCCGCTGCTGCTGCGCCTGGACCTCGAGGAATTCAGCCACCTGTTCACCGCGCCCAATACCAGCGTCGGCCTGATCCGGCTGCGCGCCACGCTGGTGGAAGTCACGCCGGCCGGCGACAAGCTGGTCGGCCAGCGCAACGTCATCGTGCAGCGGCCCGCACCCAGCAGCGACGCGCCCGGCGGCGTCCAGGCCCTGACGGCGGCCACCGACGCGGCCATCGAGGAGATCGACCAGTGGCTGCAGCAAACCCCCGCGCGCTGACGCGCCCTGCGCCATGAAAACGCTGGAAGAACAACTGGACGCCGCCGGGTTGCACGTCTTCGGCTGCTGCGAACGCCTGAGCGCCTACGGCCCCGACCTGCTGCAGACCTCGCAGCTGCTGCAGGATTTCACGCCCGCGGAGGCCGACATCCTGGGTGCGTCCATGCTGCTGGTACGCGCCGAGCCGGGCCAGGTGATGATCCGCGAGGGTGAGGCCGGCGACTGGATGATGCTGATCCTCAAGGGCACGGTCGACGTCACCAAGCGCCTGGAGTCGCCGGCCGATGCAGCCCAGGCCGAGGCTGATGGCGGCGCCGAAGCGGCGGTGTCGCGCGTGGCGGTGGTGCGCGGCGGCGCGGCGATCGGCGATATGTCCATGCTCGACAGCGAGCCGCGCTACGCCACCTGCACCGCCATCGAGGCGGTCGAGGCCGGCGTCTGGGGCCGCCACGAAATCGCCTTGCTGATCCGCGACCATCCCGGCGTGGGCGCCAAGCTGCTGGTCAAGATTACGCAGATGATGGCGCAGCGCCTGCGCAACACCAGCAACCAGCTGGTCAAATTGATACGCCGTCAAGCGGCCGCCCAGGCGCCGGAGCAGGTGCACCCGCACTGACGCTTTCCCCGGCTTCTTCACTCTCGCTTCACAGAGGCGGCCCGGATCTCATCCTGGCCTCACACAGGGTTTGCACACTTCCTCTCGTTGTTCAAACGAAAGGAAGCCATGAAACAAAAACTCCTCGCGCTGGCACTGGTGCTGGTCTTGCTGGTCCTCGCCTTGTTCCAGATCAGCGGAGTGGTGCACGACCGCCAGACCTACCGGCAGATTGCTATCCAGAGCGTGGCGCAGAGCCTGGCCGGCCCGCAGACTTTGACGGGCCCGCTGATCCATCGGGCTTGTACCGAGGAATGGGACGTCAAGTATGAGGGCAAGAAGGTGCAGACCGAGCGCCGTGAATTCCTGCTGGTGGCGGCACCGGCCTCCCTCACGCTCAAGGGCGGCAGCAAGCTCGAGGCGCGCGCCCGCGGCCTGCATGCGACGCAGGTGTTTAACCTCAAAGCCGACATCGTGGCTGAATGGACCGACACCGAAGTGCTCAAGCCCGTGTCCGAGCATGCCGGTTCGCGCATGAATTGCGGCCAGCCGCTGTTGATGATGGCTGTGTCCGACTCGCGCGGCATCCGGCATGCCAGCGTGAAAATCGGTGAGCAGGTGTTGGTGCTCAAACCCGGTACTTTTTACGGCAGCTACCCGCGCGGCGTGCACGCGCCATTGCCCATCACCATGGTGGGCGCGGCGCCGCTGCAGGCACAGCTGACGCTGGAGTTGGTGGGCACCGAAAGCATTTCAGTCGTGCCGCTGGGCGGTGACACCCGGGTGCAGATCACCTCCAACTGGCCGCACCCGAGTTTCGGCGGGCAGTTTTTGCCGGTGGACCGCAAGATCACGGACGACGGCTTTGAGGCCAGTTGGCGCGTCAGTTCCCTGGCCAGCACCGCGCAGCAGGACGTGACGCAAGTGGATGCGGGCAAGCGCAAGGCCGTTTGCCCGTCCTACAGCGACGGCTCGGTCCCCAGCGGTTGCGTCGAGGCTTTCAACGTGACCTTTGTCGATCCTTCCAACACCTATGCGCTCAGTGACCGGGCCACCAAGTACGGCCTGTTGTTCATCGGCCTCACCTTTTTAGCGGTGGGGCTGTTCGAGTTCATGAAATCGCTGCGCGTGCATCCGATCCAGTACCTGCTGGTCGGCGCCGCGATGAGCATGTTTTTCCTGCTGCTGGTGAGCCTCTCGGAGCACATGCCTTTTGAAACCGCCTACGCCATTGCTTCGACGGCCTGCGTGCTGCTGCTCACCTTTTACGCCAGCCACATGCTAGGCCGCTGGTCGCGCGGCCTGCCCTTCGGCCTGGGCATCGCCACGCTGTACGGCATGCTGTTTGTCTTGCTGCGGATGGAGCAAACCGCCTTGCTGCTGGGCGCCGTGGCCTTGTTCGCCGTRCTCGCCGCCATCATGATGCTGACGCGCCGCGTGGACTGGTATGCACGCTTCAAGCAGGCCGAACCGGCCAAACCTGGGCCTGCGAAGGTGGCAGGGTGATGGGCGCGGCCAGGCTAGAAGTACAGCTCGACCCGCAGGCCGGGCCGGGTGTTGCGCACTACCATGCGGCCGCCATGCAGCTGCATGATCTGCCGCACGATGGCCAGCCCCAGGCCCGAGCCCTTGGTGTGGCCGTCGGGGCGTACCGTCGAAAAGAAGCGTTCGCCCAGCCGGGGCAGGGCGTAGTCGGCCACGCCGGGGCCGCTGTCCTGTACGGCGATGCGATCCGGCCCGGCCTCCAGCGTGATGGTCGAGCCCTGGGGCGCGAACGAGCGCGCGTTTTCGAGCAGGTTGCTCAGCGCCAGGCCCAGCAGGCCGGGCTCCGCATGCACGCCGGCATGTTCCGGGCTGATTACGATTTTGACGACATGCTGGGCCCGGCCGCCCGCCGCCTCAAAGGGCTTGAGGACGCCGGCCCACAAAAGGCGCTCGCGCTCTACCTGTGCATGGCGCTGCTCCAGCTTCGTCAACTCGAGCATGCGGTCCACCAGCGCCTGCATGCGGGCGGACTGGGCCAGTACCTGCCCCGAAAACTCGCGGCGCGCGTCTTCGGGAAGCTCGTCCTGCAGCAGCTCGCCCGCGCCGCGGATCGCGGCGATCGGGCTCTTGAGCTCGTGCGTCAGCGCGCGCACGTAATCTTCTATGTACTCGTGGCCCTCGAGCTTCAGGCGCATGGCATCGACTGCCATGGCCAGCTCGCCAAGCTCGCCCGATATCTGCGGAACCGCGGGTTTGCCGCCCTGGCCGACGGCGTTGGCATAGCGGCGCAGCTTGCGAATGCTCCACACCACCCACAGCGTCACGGCCACGCCGATGGCCAGCGACAGCACCAGCAGCAGCGCGCCGCTTAGCAGGATTTTCCGCTCGGCCCGGTCTATGAAGGCCTGGATGGTGGACATCGGCTTGGCGACGGTCAGCACGCCGATGATCTTTCCGTCCCGCTGCACCGGTGCGGCCRCGTACATCACCGAGGTGCGGTCGTCCTGCTGCACCTCGCGGGTGGCGCGCGCGCCGTATTCGCCGCGCAGGGTCAGGGCCACGTCGCGCCAGCGCGAATAATCCTGGCCGGTCGCCACGTTCTCGGAATCGAACACCACCTTGCCGCCCGCGTCGGTGATGTAAACACGGAAATCCAGCGACTGCTTGGCCAGGCCCCAGATCTGCGCGTCGATCGGCCGCCTGGCGTAGTTGCGCACATGGCCGGCAAAGCGGCCTTCGGCAATGGCGCCGGCCGCCAGGTCGTCGCCGGCCAGCTCGGCCAGGATGTTGGCGGTGTCCACCATCATGTCTTCCATGACTTCGCGGACGCTGGGTTTCACTTCAGCCACAAAGACGCGCAGCGTGAAAACCGCCGCCAGCCCGGTGACCAGGAAAAAACCGAACAGCAGGCGTATGCCCAGGCGCATCTCAATTCCCTTTGGCGCGGTCTATGTCCAAGGAATAGCCCATACCGCGATGCGTTGTGATGCAGTCATGCCCCGGCGCTATTTCCTGCAGTTTGGCCCGCAGGGTCTTGATGTGGGTGTCCACTGTGCGGTCCGTGCTGTCCGAGTCCGTTCCCCAGACCGCGCCCAGCAAGTCATCGCGTGAGCGGATGCGGCCACGATGCCGCAGCAGGTCGGCCAGCAGGCCGAACTCGCGGCGCGTCAGGTTGAGCGGGCGGCCGTGCAGGCTCACGCGCTGGCCCGCGAGGTCGATTTCGAAAGGGTTGCCCGCAAGCGCCGGCGCGGGGGCCGGCATGCGCGTGCGCCGCAGCAGGCTACGCACGCGCGCCAGCAATTCGCGCGGGCTGAAGGGCTTGCTCACGTAGTCGTCGGCGCCCAGCTCCAGCCCCAGGACGCGGTCAATCTCTTCGCCCTGGGCGCTGAGCATCAGCACCGGCAGGCTGCCGGCGGCGCGCAGCTCGCGGCAAAAATCCAGGCCGCTGCCGTCGGGCAGGCCCACGTCGAGGATCACGGCGTCGGGCGGCTGCCGGCTGATTTGAGCGCGGGCATCGCTAAGCAGATACCAGTCTTGCCCAGCACGCGGGCAATCGGCTCTGCCAGCGAAAAGCAGATCGCGGTGGCCAGGGCGATCACGATGCCGTAGCCGACCAGCATGGATAGCTGCAGGGCGGTCTTGGCTTTTTCGGCATAGATCACGACCGTGGACATGGTGGCTGGACCGGTCAGCAGCGGGATCGTCAGCGGCACCACGGCGATGCTGGCACCGCGCGCCGCCTTGGCCGCGCCGTCTTCCATTTCGTTGGTCTGGGGCTTGGCTTCGGCCGGCTGGGCGTTCAGCATGTTCATGGAGCTGATCAGCAGCAGCATGCCGCCGCCCACCTGGAAACTCGCCAGCGAGATGCTGAAGAAGTCGAGGATCTGCAAGCCCAGCAGCGCGCTGATCGCAATCACGACAAAGGCCGTGAAAGAGGCCACCAACACGGTGCGGCGGCGCTGCTCGTCGGAAAAATCCTGCGTGTAGTGGATGAAAAAGGGCACGATGGCCAGCGGGTTGACGATGGCCAGCAGCGTGACAAGCGGTTTGAAATCCATCGTTCTTCCTTAATGACAACTCAGTGGCAAGCGCGGTGGGGCCATCCCTACCTGCCCCCTGCTACGTCTAGCAGGGCGCCTGTTGTATAGCTTGCATTGTCGCCGAGCAACCAGACAATGGACTCCGCTACCTCGTCGGCGGTACCCGGCCGCTGCATGGGCACCTGGGGCGCCAGCTCGCGGGCGCGGTCGGGCAGGCCGCCCGAGGCGTGGATGTCGGTGTCAATGATGCCGGGGCGCACGGCGTTCACGCGTATGCCCTCGGTGGCGACTTCCTTGGCCAGTCCAACGGTGAAGGTGTCGATGGCCCCCTTGGCGGACGCGTAGTCCACATACTGGCCCGGGGCGCCCAGCCGCGCCGCCGCGCTGGAGACGTTGACGATGGAGCCGCCCGCGCCGCCGTGGCGGGTGCTCATGCGCTTGACGGCCTCGCGCGCGCAGAGGAAAGAGCCAAACACATTGATCTCGAACATGCGCCGCAGCCGCGCCAGGGTCATGGCGTCGACGCGGGTGGTGCGGTCCACCACGCCGGCGTTGTTGACCAGGCCGTCCAGCCGGCCGAGCTTGGCATCCACTTTCTCGAACATGGCCAGCACCTGCGCCTCATCGGCGACGTCGGCCTGGACCGTGATGGCCTGGCCGCCGGCCTGGCGGATCTGCCGCACCACTTCATCGGCCGCCAGCGAATTGCTGGCGTAGTTGACAGCCACCGCCCAGCCCTGGCGCGCCGCCAGCAGGGCCGACGCCGCGCCTATGCCGCGCGAGCCGCCCGTGATCAGAACAACTTTTGACAAACCACACCTCCAGCAAAAAATGGCAATCCCGGTTAAAAACAGGGGCTTGGCGGATCAATGTACCCTAAGCCGTACCTTGTGCAACGCCCGGCCGCCCGGCCGCCCGGCGGCGCGGAGCCCCATCCAGAGACCCTGACGGAGACAAACTTGAGCACCACTATTGATTACTATTTCACCCCGCAAAGCCCCTGGACCTACCTGGGCCACGAGCGCTTTGCGCAAATTGCCCGCGCGGCGGGCGCCACCGTGCGGGTGTTGCCCATAGACCTGGGCGGCAAGGTGTTCCCGATCTCCGGCGGGTTGCCGCTGGGCCAGCGCGCGCCGCAGCGCCAGGCCTACCGGCTGCTGGAGCTGCAGCGCTATTCGGACTACCTGCATGCGCCGCTGAACCTCAAGCCCAAGTACTTCCCGGTCTCCGGCGACGATGCCTCACGCCTCATCATCGCGGTGGACATGCATGACGGCAGCGAGGCCGCGATGAAAATTGGCGGCGCGATCTTCAGCGCCGTCTGGGTGCGTGAACGCCACATCGCCGACGAAAAGGTGCTGGCCGAGCTGCTCGCCGAATGCGGCATGCCCGCCGAGCGGCTGGAGCAGTCCTTCAGCCAGGCGGTACAGGAGCGCTATGAGGCCAACACCCAGCAGGCGATTGACGCCGGCGTGTTCGGCGCGCCCAGCTATGTCGTGGACGGGGAGCTGTTCTGGGGCCAGGACCGGCTTGATTTCGTCGAACGCAAACTGATGGCGGGCGCGTAGGCGCTTCGCCGGCTGATTGATTCATCCATCTATCGCACATCCATTCTTGAAGGAGCATCACGCCATGGGCCAATTCATCCAACTCACCGCGGCCGACGGTTTTTCCGTGCCGGCCTATGTCGCCAAACCCGAAGGCAAGCCGCGCGGCGGTGTTGTGGTGGTGCAGGAAATCTTCGGCGTCAATTCGCACATCCGCGCCGTCACCGACCGTTTCGCGGAACAGGGTTACCTGGCGGTGGCGCCCGCCACCTTTGAACGCGTCAAGCCCGGCGTCGACATGGGCTACAGCGAAGAAGACATGAAAGCCGGCTTTGAACTCAAAACCGCCGTCAGCGCCTTGCCCGGCGCCGGCGTGCTGCAAGACCTGCAGGCGGCGATAGACCATGCGGCCAAGGCCAGCGGCGGCAAGGTCGGCATCATCGGCTTTTGCTGGGGCGGCCTGCTGACCTGGCGCGCGGCCTGCCTGCTGGACGGGCTCTCCGCAGCGATCCCCTATTACGGTGGCGGCATCACGGCCGAGGAAGAAATCGAGCGTCAGCCCAAGTGCCCCGTCATGGCCCACTTCGGTGACCAGGACCACTGGATTCCCATGGAAGGCATTGAGGCTTTCACCAAGGCGCATCCGGAGGTCGAGGTGCATGTTTACCCGGCCAACCACGGCTTTAACTGCGACCAGCGCGGCTCCTACAACGAGGCGGCGGCCAAGCTGGCGCGTGAGCGTTCGCTGGCCTTTTTCGCCGCGAAGCTGGGCTGAAGAGGCGGTTTATCGGCGTGGTTGGGCTGCCTGTAAATTTCATGGAAATATGCGCGGCAACGAACTGCTGCGCTAGCCCGCAGGGAGAGTGGAATGAAATACATCGTTGTAGGCGGTACTTCGGGCATCGGCCTGGCGACCGCGAAGCTGGCGCTGGACGCCGGTCATGAGGTGGTGGTGGCTGGGCGCGACCCGGCCAAATTTTCCGCCGCGCAGGCCTTGGGTGTCCAGGCGCGGCAACTTGATGCCGGTGATGCGGCAGCCTGCGCTGTGTTCTTCAAGGCAGAAGGCGGTTTTGACCATCTGGTGCTGAGCGTCTCCGGCTCCTCAGGCGCGGGCTTGTTCCGTGAGTTGAACCTGTCCGAGTTGCGCAAGGGCTTTGAAGGCAAATTCTGGCCGCAGCTGCAGTGCGCCCAGGCTGCCCTGCCGACCCTGAAAGCGGATGGATCCATCACCTTCGTTGGCGCCATTTCTTCGCGCGCCTTGCAGCCTGGCACTTCGGGCCTGGCAGCGATCAATGCGGCGTTGGAAGCAATGGTGCCGGTGCTCGCCTCCGAGCTCAGGCCCTTGCGTGTCAATGCCCTGGTGCCTGGCGTAGTCGATACCCCCTGGTGGTCGCGGGTGCCGGAGGCCGCACGAGCCAAACTGTTTGAAGAGCTGGCCAGCAAGGTGCCCGCCGGCCGAGTCGGCAAGCCCGAAGACCTGGCGGCAGCGCTAATGCTGTTGACCACCAACACTTTCATCACCGGCACCATCCTCGACTGCGACGGCGGCTGGAAATTAAAGAGCTCCTGAGGGCTCCAGCCAAGCGGGGCCGGGGGGCGGCCGGGCCGCGGGCGGGCGACCCCTCGGGGGTGGGGCGCTGCACGAAGTGAGCGACCCTAGGGGCACAATATGTTTATGTACCAACTCCACTTCTCTCCAAGTTCCGCGGCCATGGCGCCCCACATCCTGCTTCAGGAACTGGGCGTTCCGTTTGAAAAAGTCCTGGTCGACACCAGCACGGGCGCCCACCGCTCGGAGGCCTACCGCAAACTCAATCCCAATGGCCTGATCCCGACGCTGGTCGATGGCGATCTGGTGCTCTACGAAACCGCGGCGATCTGCCTGCACCTGTGCGACAGGCATCCCGAGGCCGGCCTGGCCCCGGCGCTGGGCACGGCGGAGCGCGCGCATTTCTACAAGTGGCTGGTCTGGCTGACCAACACCGTGCAATCCACCTTGATCATTTATTTCTACACCGACCGCTGGATGGATGCGGGCAACAGCGCGGGCGTGGCCGAACTGAAGTCTCATGCCGAGGCCAAGGTCGGCCTGATGCTGGACCAGCTGGACGCGGAGCTCGCCCGGCTGGAAAAAATGCAGGACCAGCCCTGGCTGCTAGGCGCGAACTATTCGGCGGTGGACATCTATACGCTGACCTTGTGCCGCTGGACGCGCAACTTCGCATCCAAGCCGGCGCGTGACCGCACGCACCTGGGTGCCTATTTGAAGCGTGCGCTGGCACGCCCCGCGGTGATCAAGGCCTTCGAGGCCGAAGGGCTGGCCCAGCCCTGGGTCTGAGGCGGAGCCACTCACAAAACCCTCCTGGCGTTGTTGCGCCGCCTTGCCGTACTGGTGTACTGTCTGCGGCGACGCGCCTAGCCAGGACCGCTTCGCTGGATTTTGTAAGCGGCTCTTAGGAGTGGGGAGTCTACTTCGGCGGGTTCTCGTTCTGCGCCTGCTCGATCTGGGCCACCAGCTTTTCCGGGTCGGTGTCTTCCTTGAGGATGCGAACGTCCGGATCGGGGGCGTCGGCGCCCACTTTTTTGGCGATGCGCTCCAGCATCTGGATCATCTTGGTGTTTTCCTGCTCGGTCAGCAAGTTGATCTGCAAATCGAGCTGGTTGCGCCTGTCGCTGACGCGCAGTTCGTAGTTCTGGCTGATCAGGATGAAGGACGACAGGAAAATCGCTTCGAGCGACACCACCAGCGTGAGGAAGGTGAAGGGGTAGGGGTCCCAATGTCCCAGCCCCGGCCACGTGTTGAAGGCAATCCAGCATGCGAAGGCGGCCACATGCAGCCAGACAAAAGGCATGGAGCCGCAGAAGCCGGCGATGAAGGCGGCCATGCGGTCGGCGCGGCTGCGGTTGGCCATCGCCATTTCTTCCACGCGCCGCATGGACTGAACGTTTTCGCGGGTGAGGTCGTCCGCGCAGACCTTGGGCGGGGTCTTCCCGCTGAAGCGGTTTTTCATGTGTCCTCCTTTCGCAGGCGGCGCGGGCCGGCGGAATCAGCGCCGCGCCAGTCCCCGTGCGAGGTACAGGGCGTCAGGCACCGCGGCGCCGCTGGCTGTATTGTCGAAGACGCACCAGGCCGAGGCGTCAGACGCCGCCGCGCGTTTGAGCCGGACAAGCAGCGCATCGAGCACGTCCGGCGCATAGGCCGAGTAATACATGCGCGGTGAGCCGTGCAAGCGCACATAGACCAGGGCCGGGTCGCCGCCGGGCGCGCGGCCCGCGTCGAACAGCACCGGGTCGGCCAGTACGCGGGCGATTTTCAGTTCTTTCAGCAAACCGTCGACCGGCGCCGTGAACCAGCTCTCGTGGCGCGGCTCCAGCGCGACGTTGCCAGCGTGGCGCCGGCGCAGCCCGGCCAGAAAATCGCCGGCCGAGGCTGCGTCGAAAGCCAGGCTGGGCGGCAGTTGCACCAGCAGGCAGCCGAGCTTTTCGCCAAGG
Source organism: Polaromonas sp. P1_G2 (assembly GCF_056405515.1). NCBI lineage: Bacteria > Pseudomonadati > Pseudomonadota > Betaproteobacteria > Burkholderiales > Comamonadaceae > Polaromonas > Polaromonas sp. P1_G2. The sequence continues at coordinate 12,031 of NZ_JBFUBY010000004.1, read as the reverse complement.
CAATTGGCCTGCTCGAGGAAGGCATCCAGCAGGCTTTCGCCGCCGTGCAGGCGTTTTTCATGGGTGAGGGTCTTGGGCAACTTGACGGAAAAGCGGAAATCCGCGGGAACGCTGCCGGCCCAGCGCGCGTAGGTGGCCGGCTGGTGCGGGCGGTAAAAGGAGGAGTTGATCTCCACCGCGTTAAAGCGCGCGGCATAGCGCTCCAGGTGGCTGCCGTGTTCGGGAAATTCCGGCCAGGTTTCGCGCGGCAGGCTYCAGCCCGCGCAGCCCACCCGCACGCCCGCGATTGCGCTGGGCCGGGTGCCGGGCTGCATGGGGGACTCTTGCGTCAGTACTGGCCGCGCTGGCGCATGTCGCTGCGCAGGCGGTCGAGTTGGTAGCCGGCGTCGCGCACCGCGTAGCGGGCTTCTTCAATGCGGCGGTCCGAGCGTGAGAGCTGCTCGCGCAGCGTGCGCTTGCGGTCATCGGCGGTTTTGCTGTCGCGCAGCTCCGCCTCCATCTGGTCCTGTTCGCGCTGCAGCCGCGCCAGGTTTTTCCGGGCCTCCTGGTCGCGCCAGGCGATGCCGTGGATGTTGCGGAAGTTCTGGTCCATGGGCGCGGGGCACACGCCCTCGTAACTGTTGCCGGCCAGGCCTTCGTTGAGGGCGTTGGCCAGCTGGCAGTAGCTTTGCAGGCCCTGGGTGCGGCCCGCGCGGTAGACCGCCACATTCACGGGCACGCCGGCCTTGCTGCAGGATTCGTAGTAGTCGGCGGCGCGATCGGTGCGGCCGCGGCTGCCGTCCTGCACGCCGAGCTGGCGCCAGTCGGCGGTGGCGCATTCGGCGGGGCTCAGGCTTTCGCAGCCGGCCAGCAGGGCCGAGACCGCCAGCATGACCGGCCAGGTCGCTCGCGGCAGGGAAGCGCCAGCGAAGACGAGGCGGATGAAGGCAGCGGGCATGGCGGTGTCTCCTGCGAATGGACTGGGGATTGCGGCGCGGCTAGCCGCGGGTGCGGGCTATGTATTGCTTGCGCCAGAACACCGTCCCGACCACGGCGACGATCAGGACCATGAAGCCGAAGGTCCACCAGAAGCCCTTGCTGGTGTGGAGAAAGGGCATGAATTCGAAATTCATGCCGAAGAAGCCGGTGATCAGGTTCAGCGGCAGGAAGATGGCGGTCAGCGCCGTGAGCGTGCGCATGATGTCGTTGGTGCGGTTGCTTTGCGCCGAAAAATGCATCTGCACGGCGGTCTCGGCGCTCTGCTCCATGCGGCGCACGTGGTGGACCACGCGCTCGATATGCTCCAGAACGTCGCGCGAGCGCACCTTGAGCAGTTCGCGTTCGCGCACCGCGGCGGGCGTCACACCCTCGGGCCAGGTTTCCACGGAGTCGATCCAGTCTTGCACGGCCGAGCGCTGGTCCTCGCAGATTTCGTCCAGCTGGTGCATGGCCAGCCGCGCGTCGAGCACCGAGCTCCAGTTGGTAAAGCGCGTGCCGGGCCGGAGCAGTTCGGACTGCCAGTGGTCGAGCTGGCGCGTGAGTTCGCGCCTGAGTTCCAGGTAGCCGTCCACGATCTGGTTGACGATGCGCAGCATCATGTCGGCGGGGCTGGCGGGCAGCTTGACGCCGCTGGAGCGGGACTCGGCCGTGGTGGCGTTCAGCAGCCGTGACGCGTAGGCATCGCGCACCGCGCAATCGGCGGGATGCACGGTCAGCAGCAACTTGTCGAACACGGCGAAGCCGACCGGACTGGTGTCTATGCGCTTGAGCACCGGTGGCCCGCCGCGTTTCATGCGCTCCTGCAGCGGTTCACCGGGCCGGCTGGGGTCGGTCTCGGTCTGGCCGGCCGCCAGGCGGCGGAACACCAGGATGTCGTACTGCGAGGTGTAGTCGTAGTGCGAGGGCAACTGGTTGTTCAGCAGGTCGGAGACATGCAGGTCCACCAGTTGGGTGCCGCACAGCAGTTGCAGGCTGGCCTGGATCTGGGCCTGCAGCACCTCGAACTCGCGGCGGGCGCATGCGATCCAGACAAAGCCCTGGGCGGGCAGCTGGGCCGGCAGGGCGTCGGTTTCGGTGACCCCCGAGCTGCCGCCGGCGCTGATGGTGAAAACGCGCACCGCTCAGCCTTGCCGCAGCTTGCGGGCGGCGTCGATGGCGAAATAGGTCAGCACGCCGTCGGCGCCGGCGCGCTTGAAAGCCAGCAGGCTTTCCATCATGACGGCGTCGTGGTCCAGCCAGCCGTTCTGCGCGGCGGCTTTCATCATGGCGTATTCGCCGCTGACCTGGTAGGCGAAGGTGGGCACCTTGAACTCGTCCTTCACGCGGCGCACGATGTCCAGGTAGGGCATGCCGGGCTTGACCATCACCATGTCGGCGCCTTCGGCGATGTCCATGGCCACCTCGCGCAAGGCTTCGTCGCTGTTGCCCGGGTCCATCTGGTAGACCTTTTTGTCGGCCTTGCCGAGGTTGCCGGCCGAGCCGACCGCATCGCGAAAGGGGCCGTAGAAGGCGCTCGCGTATTTGGCGCTGTAGGCCATGATGCGGGTGTGGATCAGCTTTTTCGCTTCCAGTGCCTGGCGAATGGCGCCTATGCGGCCGTCCATCATGTCGCTGGGCGCGACCATGTCGACGCCGGCCTCGGCCTGGCACATCGCCTGCCTGACCAGCATCGCCACCGTCTCTTCATTCAGGATGTAACCGTTTTCGTCCGGCAGGCCGTCCTGGCCGTGCGTGGTGAAAGGGTCCAGTGCGACATCGGTCATCACGCCCAGGCCGGGGAAATTCTTCTTGAGTTCGCGCACCACGCGTGGAATCAAGCCGTCCGGGTTGGTGGCTTCCTTGCCGTCATAGGTCTTGAGCGAGGCATCCACCACCGGAAACAGCGCCATGACCGGAATGCCCAGCTTCACGCACTCTTCGGCCACCGGCAGCAGCAAGTCCAGGCTCAAGCGTTCAACTCCGGGCATGGAGGCAACCGGCTGGCGCTGCTGTTTGCCGTCCACCACAAATACCGGATAAATCAGGTCGCTTGGAGTAAGTGTGTGCTCGCGCACCAGATTGCGGGTGAAGGCATCGCGACGCAGGCGACGGGGGCGGCCCGCCGGAAAGGGGGCGAAGTTGGAGGCGTGGAAAGTCATGGGCAAATTGTGCCAAAGCTTTAGCAAGCTGTTCACTGTTTAAACGCGGCCCGGTGAAAACCGGGAAGGGCTTTCACGAACGCCATGAAGTACCTGGCGCGCGGTCCCTGCTTGGTTGCGCTTGCCCAGCTTTACATGAAAGTTTCTTAGGTTGCTTATTAAATCATTGCCAAGGGCCGACGGCGGTGGTTAGAATTAATACGTGTGGTTACCAATTTGGCAGCTACATCCCGCTTTTCCTCCCTGAGCGGGGCCTTTGCGTGTGACAGCAAAAAGGCTTGCCAGCCCGGTGGCCCAGCGCCCCGGGCATTTTTTTGCCCCCGCGCATTCATAAATCCGTTTGCCGGGCGAATCGCTGCGTTGCGCGGTGCTCGGAATCCTCATGCACTGGAGTGCATTCCGGTGTCCTGCGCTCCGGGCGCCTTGCGCTTCATCCCGGTAAACGGATTTCTGAACGCGCGGACATTGCGCTTCAACTTCCGATGCGTCGGAACTGAGGATGACGAGCTGCGGACTAAACTACCTCATGCTCTGGGTCAAATCACTCCACATCGTTTTTATCGCCAGCTGGTTTGCCGGGCTGTTTTATTTGCCGCGCATTTTTGTGAACCTGGCGATGGTGCCGCCGGAAAGTGTGGCGGAGCGTGAGCGCCTGGTCCTGATGGCGCGCAAGCTGATGCGGTTCACGACCATCCTGGCCGTGCCGGCGCTGGCTTTTGGCCTATGGCTGTACCTGGGTTACGGCATAGGCCGCGGGCCGGGCAACGGCTGGATGCATGCCAAGCTGGCCGTGGTGGCGCTGGTGATCGGCTACCACCACGCCTGCGGCCGCCTGCTGGCAAAGCTCGTCGCCAACCGCAATACACGCAGCCACAAGTGGTTTCGCTGGTTCAATGAAGTGCCGGTGCTGTTGTTATTAGCGGCGGTCATTCTGGTGGTGGTCAAGCCTTTCTAGGATCACAACCGGGCAAAACAGTGAAGAAGGCCCCTCCCAAACCAGCAGACGCGGGCGAACCGGCTTCGCCGGGCGCCTCGCGTCGTCACCTGCAAGGGGAAAAGGCACTACACGAAGCGAAGCGCAGTGAGAACGATAGGGGTGTGCCACATCCAGGGGGTGTTCACAAGACCACTGCCTGGCCGCTCGCGCTGGCCGCCATCTGCCTGATTGTTTACGCCAGCCTTTATCCCTTCGCGGACTGGCGCGACCAGGGCATTTCTCCCTTTCGCTTCCTGACGGCGCCGCTGCCGCAGTACTGGACGGGTTTTGACGTGGGCGCCAACCTGCTGGGTTACGCGCCGCTGGGTTTTTTACTGGCGCTGTCGGCCTTGCGCAGCCGGCGTGTCTCCTGGGCTGTGACGGTGGCGGTGCTGGCCTGCGGCCTGCTGTCGCTGGCGATGGAGACACTGCAAAGCTACCTGCCGTCGCGTATCCCCTCCAATGTCGACCTGCTGCTCAATACGCTGGGTGCGTGGCTGGGCGCGTGCTTTGCCTGGGCCCTGGAAAAGACCGGCGTGGTGGACCGCTGGGGCCGCTTTCGGGCGCGCTGGTTTGCCCAGGACGCGCGGGGTGCGCTGGTGCTGCTGCTGCTCTGGCCGATGGCCCTGCTGTTTCCGGCGTCCGTGCCTATGGGCCTGGGGCAGGTGTTCGAGCGGCTGGAGGCGGCCCTGGCCGATGTTCTGACGGACACGCCTTTCCTGCAGTGGATGCCGGTGCGCGATGTGGAGCTGCAGCCCCTGGTGCCCATCGCGGAGCTGATCTGCGTGGCGCTGGGTGCGCTGATTCCCTGCCTGCTCGGCTATTGCGTGATTCGCACGCTCTGGCAACGGACGGCGTTCTCGGCGGCGGCGATCGCGGCGGGTATTGGCGCGTCGGCGCTGTCCGCCGCCCTGAGTTACGGGCCTGACCACGCCTGGGCCTGGCTGGACATCCCGGTGCAGGCGGGCATTGGCCTGGCGGCCGTGTTGGCGTTGCTGCTGCTGGCAGTGCCGCGCCGCGCCGCTGCGGCACTTACGTTGCTGGCGCTGGCCATCCATCTGGGGCTGCTCAACCAGGCGCCCGCGGACCCCTACTTCGCGCAGACGCTGCAGACCTGGGAGCAGGGCCGCTTCATCCGTTTTCACGGGGTGGTGCAATGGCTGGGCTGGCTCTGGCCGTATGCGGCTTTGCTTTACGTGCTGGTGCGGCTGTCGGGCCGCGAACCGCGGGCCTGATGYCGCAATCGCCGTCTTCTGCTACTATCGCAGCGCGATCTCCCTCAAGAGTTGCCGTAAGCGTTTACGTCAATCAATGCGCCTACCACCGCCGGCCATGCCGGGCGTGTGTTTTCCCTTTGGCCTTCCGGCCGCGGGAAAGGCGCCTTGACTGGACGGCTTATGGAAACATGTATGAACTCTTCGAAATCTTCATCGCGTACCCTTTTCGGTTTTTCCAAACTCCCCGCACGCAGCGCGCGCTGGGTCACACCCTTGCTGCTGTCGCTTTTCATGACTTGCATCGTCTCCCTCATCAGCACGCTCAAGGGCGTGGGGATCACGCCCGGCGTCCTGCGCACCTGGCTGGGCGCCTGGGCCATTTCCTGGGTCATTGCCTTCCCGACTTTGCTGCTGCTTCTCCCGCTGGTGAGGAAGGCGACGGCCTTCGTCGTCGAGGCCGCCTGAGCCTGCGGAACATATCGAACACAACATCCTCTAAAGTCACTGCATGCCTGAACAAAATTCCTATTACGAACGCCATATCTTCTTTTGCCTGAACCAGCGTGCCAACGGCGAAGACTGCTGCGCCGACCACCGCGCGCAGGAAGGCTTTGATCGCTGCAAGTCGCAGGTCAAGGCCGCCGGGCTGGCCGGGCCGGGCAAGGTGCGGGTCAACAAGGCCGGCTGCCTGGACCGCTGCGCCGCCGGCCCGGTGGCCGTCGTCTACCCGGAAGCAGTCTGGTACACCTATGTGGACGCCAGCGACATCGACGAAATCGTCGAGTCGCATCTCAAGAACGGCAAGGTGGTTGAGCGCCTGCTCACACCCGCGCACCTGGGGCGCTAGGCCCCTCGATTGAAAGTGTTTCCGTGAACTCCCAAACCCAAAAATCCTTCATCGAAGGCCCGGCGGGCGCGCTTGAAGTCGCGCTGGACCTTCCCGCCGGCGCTTCGCGTGGCGTGGCGGTCATCGCGCATCCGCATCCGCTGTTTGCCGGCACCATGGACAACAAGGTGGTGCAGACGCTGGCGCGAGCCTTTGTGCACTGCGGATGGACGGCGGTGCGCTTTAACTTTCGAGGTGTGGGCGGCAGCGCCGGCAACCACGACGAAGGGCGGGGCGAGCTCGAGGATCTGCTGGCGGTGGTGGAGCACGCCGCGCCGGCAAGCGCCGCGCAGCCGCTGGCGCTTGCCGGATTTTCCTTCGGCGCTTTCGTCACCACCCATGCATTCCAGCGCCTGGCCGCCAGCCGCGACATCGAAAAGCTGGTGCTGGTCGGTACCAGCGTGACCCGTGCGCCGGCCGCGCCGATCGACGAGGCTGCGCACCTCAAGACCTTGGTCGTGCATGGAGAGCAGGACGACACCGTTCTGCTCTCCGCCGTGCTCGACTGGGCGCGCCCGCAGGCGCTGCCTGTTACGGTTGTCCCCGGGGGCGGCCATTTCTTTCATGGACAATTGCCCCTGTTGAAAAATCTCGTGGTTCGCCACCTGTCTTCGCCCCCAGCCTGACCCGCGCCGCCAGTCCTTTCGTTCAATTCCTACTTTTCAGCGATACCCCCAATGCAAGCTTCCCTCAAGGCTCCCCGACCCATCCAGGGCCCGCGCGCCTTCACCACCGCCGTTTTCCTGGTTCTCTCCGCGGTGCTGCCGCTGGCGCACGCCCAGGTGCCGCAAGCGCCGGAAATCGCCGCGCGCTCCTATTTGCTGCTGGATGTCACGGCCAACCAGATCCTGGCCGCAAAGGACATCGACTCCCCGGTCGAACCGGCTTCGCTGACCAAGCTGATGACCGAATACCTGGTGTTCGACGCGCTCAAGTCCAAGAAGATCAACCTCAAGCAGACCTTCGGTGTCAGCGAACGCGCCTGGAAAATGCCGGGCTCGCGCATGTTCATCGACCCGAAAATGCAGGTGCCCGTCGAGGACCTCATCAAGGGCATGGTGGTGCAGTCGGGCAATGACGCCACCATGGCGCTGGCTGAAGGCGTGGGCGGCACAGCCGAGCATTTCGTGCAGCTCATGAACGAGCAGGCCAAGGCCCTGGGCATGAAATCGACTTCCTACAAGAACCCCGAAGGCCTGACAGAACCCGGCCACACCACCACGGCGCGCGACTTGAGCATCCTGGCCACGCGCCTGATGACGGATTTCCCCGATTACATCGGCTATTCGGCTATCAAGAAATACCGCTATCCCGGCACGCCGGTGGCCAATGACACCAACCGCAATACCCTGCTGTTCCGCGACCCGACCGTGGACGGCCTCAAAACCGGCCATACCGACGCCGCCGGCTACTGCATGATCGCCACGGCCAAGCGCGACTTTCCCAACCTGGGCGCTGCCGGCGCGCCGGGCGGGCGGCGCCTGCTGGCCATCGTGCTGGGCACATCCAGCGACAGCGCCCGCGCCAATGAGTCGCAGAAACTGCTGAACTGGGGCTACACCGCCTACGAAGCCGTGAAGCTGTTTGACGCTGGCCAGGCCGTAGTTACGCCGTCCGTCTGGAAGGGCAAGTCGTCCACCGTGAAGCTGGGCCGCCCCCAAGCCATCGTGGTAGCGGTCGCCGCCGGCAGCGCGCCCAAGGTCAAAACCCAGGTGGCCCGGCCCGACCCACTGGTGGCGCCTTTCACCAAAGGGCAGGCACTCGGCACACTCAAGGTGATGCTGGGCGACAACCCGGCGCCGGTGGCCGAAGTGCCGCTGGTCGCGCTGGAAACGGTGGAAGAGGCCGGCATTCTGGGCCGCGCCTGGGATGCTATCCGGCTCTGGATTAAATAGCTTCTGCGGCAACTTGATCGGAGTGGGCGCTAACATTCTTCTGGATTGAGCTCGTAAGGGCTGCAAAACCCGGGAAAAGCGTTGGGTTTGCGAGGGCCTGCCTGCGAACAGGCTTGGCGCCCGTCGCCTTTTGCTTGAGCGTTTTCCCTAACCGGTTTATACTAGAAGGCTTTTCCGCTTTCACGGCGGGAAATATTTGTGGCCGTATCAACACGGTAAATCAGTTTTCAGACGTTTAGGGACGTTATCAATGCCAACCATTAATCAGTTAGTCCGTCAGGGGCGCGAGGTCGAAAAGATCAAGTCCAAGAGCCCTGCGATGGAGAATTCTCCACAGCGCCGCGGTGTGTGCACCCGTGTGTACACCACGACGCCTAAAAAGCCCAATTCCGCTCTGCGTAAGGTCGCCAAAGTGCGCCTGACCAACGGTTTTGAAATCATTTCCTACATCGGCGGCGAAGGCCACAACCTGCAGGAACACAGCGTGGTGCTGGTTCGCGGCGGTCGTGTCAAGGACTTGCCCGGTGTGCGTTACCACATCGTCCGTGGTTCGCTCGACTTGCAAGGCGTGAAAGACCGCAAGCAGTCGCGCTCCAAGTACGGTGCGAAGAAGCCAAAGGCCAAATAAGCCAAACCGGCTCGGGTTTTCTCTTCACTGAGAGCTCGCGCCAGAAGAAGTTGTCACGGAAGTCTGTGATAGTTCTTCAAAAACAGGTGTTTCACTCGCCCTGGCAGGTGTTTGAAACGAAGTGACCCAAGCGCAAATAGTTGTGCCGGTCGAGTAAGTGAGGGTTTTGATAACTCTCGCGGTGTTGCCAAAGGCAATGCCAACTGAAGCAAAGAGGTGAAAAAATGCCACGTCGTCGCGAAGTCCCTAAACGTGAAATTCTTCCTGATCCGAAATTTGGTGATGTTGATCTCGCCAAGTTCATGAACGTGATCATGCAAGGCGGCAAAAAGGCCGTCGCAGAGCGCATCATTTATGGCGCGCTCGACTTTATCGAGAAAAAGAACCCCGGCAAAGATCCGCTCGAGGCCTTCCATATGGCCATCGGCAACATCAAGCCCATGGTTGAAGTGAAGTCCCGCCGCGTCGGCGGCGCCAACTACCAGGTGCCGGTTGAAGTGCGTCCCGTCCGCCGTATGGCCCTGGCCATGCGCTGGTTGAAGGAAGCCGCCAAGAAGCGTGGCGAGAAGTCCATGTCCCTGCGCCTGGCCAACGAGCTGATGGAAGCGACCGAAGGCCGCGGCGGTGCCATGAAAAAGCGTGACGAAGTTCACCGCATGGCAGAAGCCAACAAGGCATTCAGCCACTTCCGCTTCTAATTTTCGATTGCAGTATTTGCTGCGCTGAATTGACGGGTTGCCGGGCGGTTTCAAGGTGATGTCACCTTGATTGCCGGCGGTTCAACCCCAATTTCTGCCAGCCGGSTGTCGTGCACAACATCACTTCCGGCCGGCAGACGCGTAGAAAAAATGAAAGACTGCCCGGGTGCCGGGCAGTCTTTCAACGAGTCTTTGTTCGTAACCCCGAACTGAAAGTAATTTATGTCCCGCGCTACCCCCATTTCACAATACCGCAACATCGGCATTTCCGCGCACATTGATGCCGGCAARACCACCACCACCGAGCGGATCCTTTTTTACACCGGCGTGAACCACAAGATTGGTGAAGTTCAYGACGGCGCGGCCACCATGGACTGGATGGAGCAAGAGCAGGAGCGCGGCATCACGATTACCTCCGCCGCCACGACCTGCTTCTGGAAAGGCATGGACACGTCCCTGCCCGAGCACCGCATCAACATCATCGACACCCCGGGCCACGTGGACTTCACCATCGAGGTGGAGCGTTCCATGCGCGTGCTCGACGGCGCCTGCATGGTGTACTGCGCCGTGGGCGGCGTTCAGCCCCAGTCTGAAACCGTCTGGCGCCAGGCCARCAAGTACAAGGTKCCSCGCCTSGCSTTCGTCAACAAGATGGACCGCACCGGTGCGAACTTCTTCAAGGTCGTCGAACAGATGAAGCTGCGCCTGAAGGCCAGCCCCGTGCCCATGGTCATCCCCATCGGCGCCGAAGAAAACTTCACCGGCGTGGTCGACCTSSTSAARATGAAGGCCATCATCTGGGACGAAGCTTCGCAAGGCATGAAGTTCACCTACAGCGACATCCCCGCCGAGCTCGTCGAGCTGGCCAAGGAGTGGCGCGAGAAGATGGTCGAAGCCRCCGCCGAGTCGTCCGAAGAGCTCATGAACAAGTACCTTGAAGAAGGCGACCTGACCGAAGCTGAAATCAAGCTGGGCATCCGTACGCGTACCATCGCCAGCGAAATCCAGCCGATGTACTGTGGTTCTGCGTTCAAGAACAAGGGCGTGCAGCGCATGCTGGACGCCGTGATTGAATTTATGCCGTCGCCGATCGACATTCCACCCGTCAAGGGCATGGACGAAGACGAAGCGCCCGTTACCCGCAAGGCTGACGACGAAGAGAAGTTCTCTGCGCTCGCTTTCAAGCTGATGACCGACCCGTTTGTCGGTCAGTTGACCTTCGTGCGCGTTTACTCCGGCGTCCTGAAAAAGGGCGACAGCGTCTACAACCCGATCAAGGGCAAGAAAGAGCGTATCGGCCGTATCGTGCAGATGCACGCCAACAACCGTGAAGAAGTCAGCGAAATCCGCGCCGGCGACATTGCGGCCTGCGTGGGCCTCAAAGATGTGACCACCGGCGAAACCCTGTGCGATCCCGATGCCATCGTCATGCTCGAGCGCATGGTGTTCCCTGAGCCTGTGATTACCCAGGCCGTGGAACCCAAGACCAAGGCCGACCAGGAAAAAATGGGCATTGCGCTGCAACGTCTGGCACAGGAAGATCCTTCTTTCCGCGTCAAGACCGACGAAGAGTCCGGCCAGACCCTGATCGCCGGTATGGGCGAGCTGCATCTGGAAATTATTGTCGACCGCATGAAGCGCGAATTCGGCGTGGAAGCCAACGTGGGCAAGCCGCAAGTGGCTTACCGCGAAACCATCCGCAAGACTGTGGAAGACGCCGAGGGCAAGTTTGTGCGCCAGTCCGGCGGCAAGGGCCAGTACGGCCACGTCGTGCTGAAGATTGAACCCAACGAAGCCGGCAAGGGTATTGAATTTGTCGACGCCATCAAGGGCGGTGTGGTTCCTCGTGAATACATCCCCGCGGTGGAAAAGGGCATCAACGAAGCCGTCACGTCCGGCGTGCTGGCCGGCTACCCGGTGGTCGACGTCAAGGTCACGCTGCACTTCGGTTCGTACCACGATGTGGACTCGAACGAACTCGCGTTCAAGATGGCGGCCATCTTCGGTTTCAAGGAAGGCTGCCGCAAGGCCAGCCCCGTGATCCTGGAGCCCATGATGGCCGTTGAGGTGGAAACGCCTGAAGACTACGCCGGCAACGTGATGGGCGATCTGTCCTCACGCCGCGGCATGGTGCAGGGCATGGAAGACATGGTCGGTGGCGGCAAGGCCATCAAGGCAGAAGTGCCCCTGTCCGAAATGTTCGGTTATTCGACGACGCTGCGTTCGATGTCGCAGGGCCGTGCAACGTACTCCATGGAGTTCAAGCACTACTCTGAAGCCCCGCGCAACGTGTCGGAAGCCATCATGGCTTCGCGCGCCAAGTAAAAACGTCAGCTGCCGGTCCCTTGTGGGGCTGGCAGCTTTTTTCCTTGTCTGCGATTGTGTGCCACTTTGTACCCGTGCGAAGTGAATCAGCAACACAGTGCAGACGTTAAACCGTACACGGGCATGTTCTTTATCTGGAGAGAAAAATGGCAAAAGGCAAATTTGAGCGGACCAAGCCGCACGTCAACGTAGGCACGATTGGCCACGTGGACCATGGCAAGACGACGCTGACGGCGGCGATCACGACCGTTCTGGCGTCCAAGTTCGGCGGCGAAGCCAAGGGCTATGAC